>NZ_PJJK01000110.1:0-103703 GCF_002929785.1 Cryobacterium sp. Y62
TATTCTTGGTTTGCTAATTCTCGGACCTCGTCAGAGATCCCCGTCGTGGTTGTGGGTGCACTCATCTACTTCTCCTTGTCAATTGGTACAGGTCGCGAGGTGTGCGGGCGCCACCCTAAAAATTTCGGGAACCTGATCGAGAGCACTCAGCAGCGCCTCCACCTCAGCCACCGTGTTGTAAGCCGCGAAGCTTGCTCGTGTCGTGGCCGCAACATCCATGCGCTGATGCAGAGGCCAGGCGCAATGGTGCCCAACCCGAACGGCGACCCCGGCATCATCAAGAATTTGGCCGACATCGTGCGCGTGCACACCATCTACTACGAAGGACACGACACCGGAACGCTCCCGGACATCGACCGGCCCGATGACAGTGACCCACGGGCGTTTCGCCAGGCCGGCCAGGAGCACCTCGGTGAGGGCGTGCTCATGCGAGCTCACCCGCTGCATTCCCAGTCGTCCCAGGTAGTCGCACGCAGCGGCCAGGCCAATGGCCTGCGCAACAACCGGTACACCAGCCTCGAAACGTTGCGGCGGAGCGGCGTAGGTCGAGCTTTCCATTCGCACGTGCTCAATCATTGAACCCCCGGTGAGAAAGGGGGGCATGGCTTCCAACAGGCCGTAGCGGCCCCAGAGAACGCCGACTCCCAGCGGACCAAACATTTTGTGTCCGCTGAAAGCTACGAAATCGACGTCGAGATCGATCACATCAATGGCCAGGTGCGGCACCGATTGGCTGGCGTCCAAGACGGTCAGAGCACCGACAGCCCGAGCCCGAGCCACGATGGCGGCGACGGGATTAATCGTTCCCAAAACGTTCGACACGTGAGTGAATGCCACCACCTTGGTCTGCCCGGTGATGACCGTCTCCAGATCGTCCAGTTCGAGTCGACCGCCGTCGGTGACACCAATCCAGCGCAGGGTGGCACCGGTGCGGCGGGCAAGTTCCTGCCATGGAATGAGATTGGCATGGTGTTCCATCTCTGTGATCACTATTTCGTCGCCGGCACCGAGGGCGAACCGCGCCGCAATATCCGTTTCAACGCCGTTCATAGCCCCCATAGCGACCGCATTGCTGAAGGAATACGCCACGAGGTTCAGTGCCTCTGTAGCATTCTTGGTGAACACCACCTCCCGAGTTTGTGCACCGATGAAATGTGCAACGCTCGCTCGCGCGGACTCGAAGGCGTCGGTAGCTTCCTCGGCCAGTTGATGGGCGCCACGGTGAACCGCAGCATTGTGCTGTTCATAAAACGCACGTTCGGCATTGAGTACCTGGCGCGGCTTTTGCGACGTCGCCCCTGAATCTAAATACACCAAGGGTTTACCGCCACGCACCAGGCGCGTGAGAATGGGAAAATCGGCACGAATGGCGGCCGATTCCGCGGCGGTGAATGCCCCACTCGCGCAAATGTCACGCTGGGTGTTTTCTACGCTAGTGATATCCGAGCTGGCGATTGCCTGCACTTCGGAAATTAACTCAGCATTGCTGCTCATGCAATAGACCCTTCACTCGCATTGTTTGTTGTGGACGTCGTCGGCCGGGCCAGTGCGTCGATGGGAATAAACGTCGTACAGACGTGCTGACCGGCGCCCAATGTTGTTCGTCGTTCAACCGGCACTCCAAGCAGTCGGGAGAATACTTCGGTCTCGGCATCGCAGAACACTGGGAACTCCGCTGCAACATGCAGAACTGGGCAATGCCCCTGACAGAGCTGCACGCCGGCCACGGGCAGGCCAGTTTCGCCCGGGCGAATTGACGCTGCAAAACCGTCAGCGCTCAGTGCCGACGCCAGTGCCTCTGCCCGGTCGCGCACATTATTGCCCGTCGAGGGTAGCTGTGTAGCATACCGTCGCTCAAGCGCTGCGCTGCGCTCACGGGCGAACTCAGCCACGGCATCCACACCGGTGTGTTCTGCGAGAAAACGCAAGGCTGCGGTAGCCACATCGGCGTAATCGCTACTCATCCCGGCATGACCGGCTTGAGAGAGAACGTACGCCCGAGCCGGCCGCCCACGACCACCTGCCACCACCGGTTCACGTTCCTCGATGGAACCTTCTGCGGCGAGCTGGTCGAGGTGGCGGCGTACCGCAGCGGGCGTTAGTCCCAGACGTGAGGCGAGGTCGGCAGCGGTCAGTGGTCCATCCGCGGCGAGCAGCTGCTGCACCCGGTCCCAGGTGCGGGCCTCATCATTGCGTCCGGGAGTTGACCCGTCTAGATTCGCAGTTCCACGGCGATGAGTGATTAACATGACATAAGCATGTCCTAATTCAGCGCGACTGGCAACTTGCGCGTAACTCTGGGTGTTCCGGCTACGCCGTGGCCTGCGCGGCGAGCAGCTCGCGGGTGAACGGATGCTGCGGCGCCAGAAATAGCTCCGCCGCCGGCCCCTGTTCCACGACAATGCCATTTTTCATCACGAGGATGTCGTGGCTGAGTGCGCGCACCGCCGCGAGGTCGTGTGAGATGAACACCATCGCCAGCCCCGTCGTTTGCTGCAGGGAGGCCAGCAGTCCCAGCACCTGGGTCTGTATAGGCGCATCCAGCGCCGACACTGGCTCGTCGCAGACCAGGAGCCTCGGCTGCCGGGCCAACGCCCTGGCGATCGCCACGCGCTGCCGCTGCCCGCCGGAGAGCTGATGCGCACGCCGCCCCAATAGGGAATCGTTCAGCGCCACCAGCTCCAGAAGCCGAGTCGCCTGCTCCCGGCGTTCGCGCCGCACGCTCCGCGAACCGTCGAGAGCAATCGCCTCAGAGAGAATCTGCAGCACGCTAGCCCGCGGGTCGAAGGCGCTCAGGGAATCCTGGTGAATGATCTGAATGCCACCGCGCCTCGCTCGCCGCCGCGATTCCGGTACCCGGCTCCAGGGTTCGCCGTTCAATAGAACATCGCCAGAGTCCGGGGTTTCGGTGCCCAACAGCATCCGTGCCACGGTACTCTTGCCCGACCCCGACTCGCCAACGATGCCAACGGTGTGGCCGGCACGCAGCTCGAATGAAACTCCGTTTACAGCGCGCAACGGTGCGCTTGCGGGGCCGTAGGTCTTGGTGAGATCTCGCGCGGCGAGCACCACTGGGGCGGCTTTCGGCGGAGCTGGTACCAGGCTCTGAGATATCGAGGCTAGAAGCTCGCGAGTATACGGATGCTGCGGTGCGGCGAACAGAGCGGCCGTAGGCTGCAACTCCACGAACCGTCCGTCTTTCATCACGGCAATGTCGTCGGCGAGCTTGCGGATAATTGCGAGGTCGTGGCTGATCAGCAGCAGCGCGATGCCCGACTCCTTCAGCTGGCGCAGCAGCAGCACAATCTGCGCCTGAACGGTGACGTCGAGGGCCGTGGTCGGTTCGTCAGCGATCAATGCGGCCGGCGAAGCCGCGAGGGCCGAGGCGATGAGTGCGCGCTGACGCAGGCCACCGGACAGTTCGTGCGGGTATTGTCGGGCGCGAAAAGCGGGCTCCGGCACAGCAACCTGCCCGAGCAATTGCAACACGCGGCGCGAACGATCGGCGCGACCGAGCCCGGGTTCGTGCACCGCGAGGGGCTCGGCCACCTCGGCGCCCACTCGGCGCAGTGGGTCAAGGGAGACTAGAGCGTCCTGGCTCACGAGGGCGACGCGGGCGCCGCGCAGACGTCGCCAAGCTGGTTCAGTCAAGTCCCGAGCGTCCACTCCTGCCACGGTCAGTTCCTCGGCGGTGACGCGTGCACCGGCCGGGGTGAGTCCAATCAGGCTGCGGCCGGTTATCGTCTTACCGGCACCGGACTCCCCCACTATGCCCAGGCACTTCCCGGCGGCAATGCTGAACGAGACGCCGTCGACCACGGCGGCCTTCGAGCCCGGCAGAACCACGCGCAGGTTGCGCACCGTGATGGCGCTCATCGCTGCCGCCCTGCGCTTCGGGCCTGCAGGTGTCGACCGAGGATGCTCGTCGACACCACGGTGGAGGTGATCACGAGCCCGGGGAATACGGCGATCCACCAGGCGCTTGCAAGAAAATTACGCCCCTCCGAGAGAATGAGTCCCCACTCCGGCGTTGGCGGCTTCGGCCCGAGGCCGAGAAAGCTCAGGCCGGCCGCGGCAGTGATGGCGGTGCCAACTCCCATGGTGGCCATGACCAGCAGCGGGCCGAGGGTGTTGGGCACGACATGACGCAGCACGGCCAGCGCTGGCGACACACCCAGCGTGCGCGCCGCCTCTACGTAGCCAGCACGCTTGATCACGAGCGTCTGCACCCGGGCGACGCGCGCGTAGGACGGGATCACCGCGAGAGCAACGGCCATCAGCAGGCTCGCCTCGCCCGGGCCGATGATCGCGATCACTATCAGGGCCAGCAGAAACTCCGGAAAGGCCATCACTATCTCGATCGCCCGGCTCAGCACACCGTCGCCCACCCGGCGCACGAGCCCAGCGCACGAGCCGATCGCGAGACCAGCAACGAGAGCGATAAGCGTGGCGCCGAAGCCAATAGCGAGCGAGTACCGCGAACCATAGATCACCCGTGCGAACACGTCGCGGCCGGCCTGATCTGTTCCAAACGGATGCCCCGGGCCGGGCGCCAGCAGCGCCTCGCCAATGTTCGTACGGAGTGGGTCAGCGGCGGTGAACACGCCCGGCAGAAGGGCCGACAGCACGAGAAGCAGGAGGAACCCGACGGCGGCCCAGACGGCCGGGGTGGGCATCCGCTTGATTCGACGTGATGGGGCGGCTGCGAGCAGGCTCATGCGTAGGCCTGCTCGGTCGCCAGGCGCGGATCGATGCGCTCGAAGACCAGGTCGACGAACAGGTTGACCATGGAGAAAGCCGCCGCGGCGAGCACGATAATGCCGAGCACCACGGGTACGTCGCGGTCGACGATGGCGTTCAGAGCAACGCGGCCGAGTCCGGGGCGGGCAAAGACAGTCTCGACCAGCACCGAGCCGCCGAGCAGGGATCCGACCATATATCCGGTGAGCGTGATGCTGCTGGCGGCAGCGTGGCGCAGGGTGTGGCGCAGCACGAGGCGGGTGTGGCTGGCACCACGAGCACGCACTGTGTCAACGAAGGGCAGCGCCTCCGCGTCGTCGAGGCCCTGCCGCAGCACCTGGCTGATGATGCCGGCCACCGGAATGGCGAGGGTCACTGCGGGCAGGATGAGAGCGCCGAACCCGGCCGTGGCGACGACCGGAAACCAGCCTAGGCCGAAACCGAAGACACTGATCAGCACGAGACCGATCCAGAAATTAGGCGACGAGACAGCGACCAGCTCGAGTAGGCCAGCCAGGGGCGCTGTGCGCCGACCGCGGCCAAGCAACGCCGACCCGAGCGCGAGCAAGAGGGCGAACACCAGGGCCAGGGACATCAGCTGCACGGTGGGCGGGAATTGTTGGCCGATCACGTCAGCGACGGGTTGCTGCCGGCGGTACGAGGTGCCGAGGTCGCCCTGCACGAGACGGCCGAGGTATCCGAGGTATTGCACGAGCAACGGATCGGCGAGCCCCCAGTCTTCGCGGATCTGGTCGCGCACCTGTGCCGAGACGCTCCCGAGCCCAATCAGTGCGTCTACCGGGTCACCAGGGATCAGCCGCAGCGCGAAGAACCCTACCGTGGCAGCGCCCCAGACTACGAGTACCATGCCGCCGAGCCGGCCGAACAGGCGAGCACCGGGTCGGTCGGCGCCGCGTACCTGCCCGTAGTGCAGGGTCACGGAGCGGTCGTGAGCGACGCCCCGTAGAAGAGGGGTTGTCCGTACAGGTCGAAGCTGAGGTTTTTGATGGCCGAGCTATAGGCGGTGATCGCCGAGGGTACGGTGATCGGAATCATGGCCACGTGGGTCGCATTCCACTGCTGTAGCTGCTGGTAGAGGACCTCGCGTCCGGCTGGGTCGCTCGTGGCGATAGCGTCGTCGAGCAACGAGTCGACAATCGGGTCTGCGGTCGATGAGCCGTTCTTGTAGCCGCCGCTGTGCAGATGGGCGCGCAGCACGTCGGCGTCAACGCTAGGAAAGCTCCAGTCTGATAGGTCATAGTCGCGCGCGTTAAAATCTTCGTAGTATTGGGCAACTTCGAGGTTATCCCGCACGATTTCGAAGCCGAGTTCGCGCAGGTCGGACTGCACGACGTCGCCCAGGCTTGCGTTCGCGTCGGAAACCGGGTTGTAGGCGAGCCAACGGGCGCTCAGCCTGGCACCATCTTTGGTTCGGTAGCCGTCAGCGTCGCGCTCGGTCCAGCCGGACGCATCGAGCAGGGCATTGGCCTGGTCTGGGTCGTACTGCCAGCTGTCTTCGAGGCTCGGGTCGTAGGAGTTCGGCGTTGCCGGAGAGAGGATGCTCCACGCGCGCGCGGCCTGCCCCTGGTAGATGCTCTCAACGGCCGGGCCGATGTCGATGCCGAGCGCAAAGGCCTGGCGAACGTTTTGGTCGGCGAACACGCCGTGCGCCTCGTTGAGAAACAGCGTGTATGGCAGACCAGGCATCGTCACGTTTTCGATGGTGAACTCGTCACCGATCTGGCCAACGGTGTTCGGAGCAATGTCGCTGGCGATCTGCGCTTCCCCACTCGTGAGTGCGCCGGTGCGTACCGACGATTCAGGCAGAATACGAAACTCAAGCGTGTCGATGGCCGGCGCGCCCTGGTGGGTGCTGCCTTCGGGTGCCCAGTTATAGTTTTGGTTCGCGGTGAAGACGATGCTCTGATCTGGCGTGTAGTCGCTCAGCACGTACGGGCCGGTGCCGACCGAGATGCCCGGTCCCCCGGCGGGGAGCTGGGCGGCATTCTCACGAAGCGTCGCGGGCGAGTAGAAGCCCAGCTTAGCGGTGCTCACGGCTTGCAAGAACGGGGCGTATGGCTGACTGAAATCGACCCGAACGGTGTACTCGTCAACGACCGTGGTGCCCGCATAGAAGCCGCCGGTTTCGGCGTAACCGATGAGGCTGGCGGCATCCGCTGACGCCGTTTCGGGAGCGACGACGTGCTCGAAGTTGACTTTGACGGCCTCGGCGTTGAAGGGCTCGCCGTCATGGAAGGTGACGTCATTGCGCAGGGTGAAGGTGTACTGCAGGCCGTCGTCGGAGATCTGCCACGATGTGGCGAGCCACGGCACGAACGAGCCGTCAGTCTTCTGGTAAACGAGCGAATCGAAGGAGTTGCGCATCACAAGGGCGGTGGCTTGAAAGGCCGACGAGTGGATGTCCATCTTGCCGCCGCTGAGCGTGCCACCGTTGATGGCGTAGGTCAGGGTACTGGAATCGGTCGTGGTGTTTTGCGCGGTGGCACTGCACCCCGTGACCACAGCGACGGTGGCAATGATGGCTGCTGCTGCGCGCAGCCAGGATGTTGAATGGGCGCGAGAGCGCATAACTGGGGTCTCTTTCTCCGGCGCGGATCAAACTGACAACTCAGTACACTGCCCATCTAACGTACCGTGCGGTACATAACGCAGTAGAGCGCCGGCCCCGACCGCCTCACGGCGATCCACTACCGGATCTCGGTCAGGTAGGTGGTGTAACCGGCTTGGTGCAAGGCTGTTCGGATCGGATCGGTACCGGCGGGTCCAGCCAGAGCGATCATCGCGCCGCCTCCTCCTCCCCCGGTCAGCTTCGCGCCGAGCGCACCGGCCCCGCGAGCGATGGCGACCATCTGTTCGAGCTCGGGGCCCGACACCTGCAGGGCATTGAGCAAACCCTGGTTGATGTTCATCAGCTCGCCTAGTTCGGCCAGGTCGCCGCGGCGCAGGGCGTCGGCTCCATCCACAACTAGGGAGTCAATCTGGTCGAAGATCGCGTTGTAGCGCCCGGGATTCTTCTGCCAGGCCGCGCGCACTGAGGCCACGGTGTGTGCGGTCAGCGCGTGCACGGCGCTAAGACCGATCACGATCGGGATCGGGTTGGGGGTGACGATGTCGCGGATTTCATGACCGCTCGCGGCATCCGTTTTTCGAAACAGGATGGGCCGACCGAACGTGGCGACGGTATTGTCGATGCCCGATGGTGTGCCGTGCACGATCTTTTCGCACTCAAAGGCCAGGCTCGACACCTGCTCATCACTGAGCCGAATTTCGAAGCAGTCGGCGGTCGCTCGGATCAGCGCGACGGCGAACGCGGCCGAGGCTCCCAAGCCGCTCGCTCGCGGCAGTTCGGAAAACACGCCGACTCGTACGCCGGATTGGGGCAGCCCGAGACGCGCGGCGATCAACGTGGCAACCCGATGGGAGACATCGGGGCTGATCGGTTCCTGCGCCGAACCATCCACGTTCCAGTCGGTGATGACCGGCACCTGACCCGGCTCGCCGCGAACGACTTCAGCGCGCACGGTGAGGCCGATGGGCGCGGCGATGGCGCGGCGGCCGTAGACCACGGAGTGCTCACCGAGCAGGATGATCTTTCCGTAGCCGACCTGCGCGTGGGCACCGAGCGGCGCACGCGCCGGGAGCACGGTCGTCGTTGCGGCCGGCATCGCTACGGCCGGGGGCACCAAGACGCACGTTGGCGGAACCTCGAGCTCGGCCAGAATTTGCCGTGCCTTCCACACTTTGATCTCGCCGTCGACGATGAGTCGCTCGACGACCTCGTCGAATCGCGCAGGGCTGGTGCCGGCGGCCACCGCGACCGCTCGGGCGTGCAGGCGCATGTGGCCGTGTTGGATCCCCGTGGTCGAGAGCGCTTTGAGCGCGGCCAGGTTTTGGGCCAGACCAACGGCCACCATCACCTCGGCTAGTTCTCGCGCCGATCCGACACCCAAAATAGTGTGGGCGATGCGCACGGCTGGGTTTGATTCCACCTGACCGCCGACCGTGCCGACCTTCAACGGCATCGTGAGTTCGCCGACCAGATCGCCGGCCGCGTTGGCGCTCCAGGTCGACAACGGTGCGTAGCGTTCTCCGCGGGCGGCGTAGGCGTGGGCGGCGGCCTCGATGGCGCGCCAGTCGTTGCCGGTCGCGATCGCGACGGCGTCGATGCCGTTCATGATGCCCTTGTTATGGGTGGTGGCACGAAAGGGATCCATGGTGGCGAATTCGCTGGCCAAGATAATCCCGTCGCGCACCCGCTCGCCGGGATAGTCCTCGGTTGCCAGCAGGGCCCGTGGGATGACCGCGTGGGCACGTACAAGGGCGTGGTCAGTCAAATTTGAGAGGATGCGCAGGAATACCCGACCGGAGCTGATCTGCTCGATCAGGGGTGCGATGCGTTCGCACATGGAGTTGACCAGGTTCGCGCCCATCGCATCACGGGTGTCCACGAGCAGATGCACGACCAGCAGCTCGCCGTTCTGCGCCGTCGCTCCGCGCAGGTACACCGCAACACCGCGCGCGCCGCCGCCGCGGGCGACCATGTTCGCGTGGCCGCTGTTGGCCAGCTGCAGAATTTTCTCAGTCTGGGCGAGCAGCGCGCGGCGCGCCTCTGCCGGGTCGGAAAGGTCAACGACCTGCACCTGACCGATTAGCAGCGGCTCGTCGGAGGTGCTGCTAAAACCCCCAGCTTGCCTCACCAGAATCGCCATGGAACTGACCGCAGCCACGACGGACGGCTCCTCCACCACCATGGGAATCAGATAGTCCCGACCGTTGATCTGAAAGTTCAGTCCGAGCCCCAGCGGCATCGAGAAGACGCCGATCACGTTTTCGGTGAGTCGATCAGCGGTCTCGGCGTCGAGCAGACCGATACCGGGCTGCAGCATTGCATAGTCGGCATCGTTCAATGTTCCGCGTTCGTGTAGCAGCTCCAGTCGTTCCTGCACCGACTTCTGATAGAACTTCGCGATGCGCGAGCCGCTCATGATTCGACTCCGGCTGCGCCGAATTCCAGCGCCACAACGGATGCCCCGGCGTTAGTCAGAGCCGATTCGAGTCGCTCGGCGGACTCGCCGCTCGCGCTGAAGGCGAGTCCGACGTCGCCGCCGCCGGCACCGGAGGTCTTGAACACGCCGCCCCCTCGTTGAGCTACCGCGCGCAGCTCCCGGTGTCGTTCGGTAACGATACCGGCCTCGGCATGGGCGTCGAGCAAAGCCAGCGCGGTGAAGTAGTCGTCGATCAGGCGCAGAAAGCTAGCGCGGTCGGCGAGTGCTGATTGCGCCATGTGCGCGAGCCGGGTCAGCCTGGCCAGGTCCTCATCGTGTTGCAGTGGATGCTCAGCACCAAAGTCGTTCACCCGGCCGACCAGGTCGGTTGTCGCCGACCCTTCACCGGTGACCACGGCCAGCATGGTGAGATCGTTCGGCCAGCGCAGCGCCACGGGTGATGCCCCGACGGTAAAGGAAAGCAGACCGCCATAGACACTCGCGGCGACATCTCCGCCGCTGCCCGTGCCGTTTTGAGTGGCCCGATGGGCTGACTGGGCTAGCGCAAAGAGCGCCGCGCGATCGAGGTGAAGCCTCGAAGCCTCGGCCAGGGCAGCCGTGAGCGCGCTGGCCACCGCCGCGCTCGACCCGAGTCCCAATTTGTGGCCGTCGCGCGTGAACTCAGCGCTGTCGATGCTGATCTCGAACGGACCGCCGCCGCTGGCTCGAGCGCGCACTGCCACTCGCACCGTGTCGAACAGGCGCAGGGTCGACCGGGTCTGGGCGTTGAGGGCGGCCGGCAGTTGCCCTTCATCGTCGAGGTCGAGGTGCTGGATACCAATGCTCGGGGCGTGCAGCCGCCAGGACCCGGCCGGTGCGACCGTGACGGTGACTCGGCGATCGACGGCCGACAGCAGCGCCGGTGCGCCCTGCAGAACCGCGTATTCACCGAGCAGAAACAGTTTTCCGGGTGCCGACGTCGCTGTGAATGTCACGTCAACCCAGCCGGTAGGCGTCGGGGCCGAGCGCGCTCTGGCGTACCTCGAGCACGCCAGTCACACTCAACAGTGCGGCGTGCACCCTGGACGCGTCGGTCGGCAGGCAGAGCACCTTCACCTGCGGTCCAGCGTCAATGGTGAAGTAGGCCGGCACGCCGTTCGCGCGCAGTTCGCGAACGGCGTGCATCGTCGCGACCGTCGCGGCATTCCAATAGATCAAAGCTGGCCGGGTGGTGAGCATCAGCGCGTGCAGCTTGAGGCAGTTATACTCGGCGAGTTCGCCGAGACGCACGAAGTCGCGAGCGGCGATCGCGGCCCGCATATCGGTGAGATCCCCAGGGGCCGTCGCCAGCCATGCCGGGTAGAAAGGCGAACTGACCGCGGTAGCGCCCATGCCGACGGTCGAATTGATCGGCTTCGCACCGTGCTCGGTGATAGCGACCATAATGGCGAGCGGCCAATCCGCGACAGGCAGCAACTGCTCGGCGTAGGAATCTGAGCCGTCGGCGACACTGCCTGCGTGCATCTCGGCGAAACCGCCGAAGATGGAACGGGCGGCCGAACCGGAACCGTGCCTGGCCAGGATGGACAGCTCCCGCGCGGTCGGCATGAGACCTGCCGCGCCGGTCGCGGCGACGGTAAGGGCGGCGAAACCGGACGCCGACGAGGCCAGCCCGGCTCCGGTCGGGAAATTATTCGCGGACTCCACGATCGCACACAAGGTCGCACCTCGGTAGTGACGCACCAGGTCGAGAACACGGCTGACCCCGGTAGCGTCGTGCTGGCGTCCGTTCAGCCATAACTCATCGGTCGCCAGCTGCGGCTGAAAGGTCACTCGGGTGTCGGTGTGGAGGGCGTCGAGGGTGATCGAGATCGACCCGACCGCCGGGGTGTTGAGAACGGCATCGTTCTTGCCCCAATATTTGACCAGCGCAATATTGCTATGTGCGCGGGCGCGGGCCGTAGCGCCGGCCTCAAGGGTCTGTGACACAGGACTGCTCCGATCGGTTCTGCCTCTATTTTAGCCGAGCCCCCGACGCCATCTGGCCGAATCGGGCCGCGCCCTGACTCGCAGCCTGGCCGACTAAAGTAATGTGACCGTCGCGGACCCGCAAACACCTGAAAAGTGAAGTAGACACAGTTGGCTCCTGGAATTAGTGGTTTCTCCCTGTACCTCCCGCCGTATCGCGTTCAGCTCGAATCGTGGTGCGAGTGGAATGACCAACCGTGGGAGAAATTCCGTTCGGTGGTCGGACGCAGTTTTCGCATGCGCGCACCCCGACAGAGTGTCTATACCTTCGCGGCCACCGCGGTCTGGCGGCTGATTCGGGACTACGACATCGACCCGACCCAGGTCGGGCTGCTCGCCCTCGGAACCGAATCAAGCACCGATAATTCGGCCGGTGCTGTCATCGTGAAGGGCATGGTCAATGAGGCCCTCGCTGCGGCCGGCTTACCCCTGTTGGCCAGAGACTGCGAAGTGCCGGAATTCAAGCAGGCCTGCCTCGGCGGCGTGTACGGCATAAAAGCTGCGCTGCGCTACTTGGCAACGGATGGTCGTGGTCGCCAGGCCATCGTCGTCTGCGCCGACATCGCCGAGTATGCGCGCGGTGGCAGCGGCGAGCCCACCCAGGGTGCGGGCGCCGTCGCCATGCTGCTGGAGAGCGATGCCCGGCTGCTGGAGGTGGACCTTACCGGGGCCGGCAGCGATTCCGACTATCGGGTGGCCGACTTTCGCAAACCGTTTGCCCGTTTTCGCAATCAGCCCGCGCGCGACGACGGCCAGCTGCAGGACCTGCCCATATTCAACGGGCATTACTCCACCAGCTGCTATATCGATGCCACCCACCACGCTATGACGGCGATGCTCGACAAACGCCCCGGCCGAAACCTTGACTATTTTCACGACATCGACGCGGTGTTCATGCACCGCCCGTATCACCAGATGCCCACCACCGGGTGGGTCATGGCCTATCTCTTCACCCTCGCGCATGACACCGACGGTCATGACGAGCTGCGCGCACTCGCCGCCGATGCCGGTGTCGACGCCGAACTCCTGATCGCCGAGCTGCTGGAGCCAACACCATTCGGCGTCATCGGTGCACAACTGGCCGAAAACACCGGCGACGTCTTTCCCCTGGCGCGCCGGGCGCGCAACCAACTGCGCAAAACTCCGCTCTGGAACACCCTCGTTCAAGAAAAGCTCGGACTTGGCTCCGAAGCCATGCGCGACCTCGGCAATCTCTACACCGCGGCCCTGCCGGCTTGGCTCGCCGCCGGCCTGCACCAGGCCCTGACCAGCGACCTCGACCTCGCCGATCAGGACTGGCTGGCCCTCGGCTATGGCAGTGGCGATGCGGCGGAGGCCCTACCGCTACGCGTCGTAACCGGCTGGCACGACGCGGCGGCGCGGATCAATTTCGACCGTGCGCTACTCGGAGCGGTCGATCTGAACGAAACACAATACATCGACGTGCACGCGGGACGCCTGATCGACATCGCCCCGCCCGCCCACGACGAGTTCGTGGTCGATCATGTCGGAACGTCGAACGGCCCTGACTTCTTCGACGATGGTGTCGAGTATTACCGCTACGTCGGTAGCCGCAGCGAGTAAACAGAACGGGGCCGATTAGAGCCAGCCCCGTTCCTCATACCGTTATTCGGCTGCGCCGATCAGCGGCTCGCCCTGCGCGTGCCGGGCGCGCAGCCAGGGGATCAGACCGCCGACCAGGAGCATCTCAATCTGGCGGGTGGAGAGTTCATGCCGCACCGCATAGGTCTCATTGCGGGTGGTATTGCGAACGAGAATCTCCGTGCCGTTGGTGAGCGCCTCCCGAATGCCATCCAGAACCAGAACGTCGTCACGCGCAATGCGATCGTGATCGGCGGCATCCGTGAATTGCAGCGCGAGTGCACCGAAGTTCGCGAGGTTCTGCCAATGAATGCGCGCAAACGAGACCGCCAGTACCACCCGCAGACCGAGGAACCGGGGCGTGATCGCGGCGTGCTCGCGGGATGATCCCTGCCCGTAGTTGGCGCCAGCGACAATCATGTGGCCGGTCGTGTCCCGGCTGAGGGCCGCGCGCGTCGGGTAGGTCGGGTCGACCTGGTCAAAGGTGAATTCGGCAAGCTTGGGCACGTTGCTGCGAAACGGCAAGACACGCGCACCGGCCGGAAGAATCTCATCCGTTGAGATATCGTCGCCGACGATCAGGGCAACGGGTGCCTCGATGCGCTCGGCGAGCGGGCCGAAGACCGGCAGGGACGAAATATTCTCGCCCTTGACCAGCTTGATGGTGAGCGATTCCTCCGCCGGCAGCGGCGCCTCGAGCATGGTCAGATTCACACTGGAGAATTCGGGCAGGACGATCTCGGGGTAGTCCATGCCGAACAGGTCGGCGAGGTCTCGCGGATCGGTTATTTTTCCGGTCAACGCGGCCGCAGCCCCGGTTTCCGGCGAGCAGAGGTAAACCGAGTCCTCCTGGGTGCCGGAGCGGCCCGGAAAGTTGCGCGGCATGGTGCGCAGGCTGATGCTGCCATTGGCAGGTGCCTGCCCCATGCCGATGCAGCCCATACAACCCGACTGGTGCAGCCGTGCTCCGGCCCCGATCAGGGCCAGGGTGGATCCCCTCTTGGTCAGGTCCTGGAGAATCTGACGCGAGCTCGGGTTGACGTCCAGGCTCAGTCCGGGGAAAGACTGTCGTCCCTTGGTTATCGCCGCAACGATCGCAAAGTCGCGCAGACCCGGGTTAGCGGATGACCCGATCACCACCTGCTCGACCGGCCGGCCGGCAACCTCGCTCACCGGAACGACATTGCCCGGAGAACTGGGCAGGGCGATCAACGGAACGATCGTGGCGAGGTCGATCTCCTCGGTCACATCGTAGGTAGCGTCCGCGTCGGCGAGCAGTTCAACGAAGTCGGCCTCGCGCGCTTCCGCGCGCAGAAAAGTGCGTACCTGATCGTCGGCCGGGAACACGGTCGAGGTGGCACCGAGCTCGGCACCCATATTCGCGATCACGTGGCGGTCCATGGCTGTTAGACCGGCCAGGCCCGGTCCGTAGTACTCGACGATGCGATTGACGCCGCCCTTAACACCGTGCCGACGGAGCATTTCGAGGATGACGTCCTTGGCGCTCGTCCACGGCGGAAGCTGGCCGGTCAGGCGCACACCCCAAATCTGAGGCATACGAATATAAAGCGGTTCACCGGCGATCGCAAGCGCCACCTCGGTGCCGCCGACGCCGATGGCGAGCATGCCGAGCGAACCGGCCGCCGGGGTGTGGCTGTCGGAGCCGACCATTGTCTTACCCGGAATACCGAAGCGCTGCATGTGGGTGGGGTGCGAGACCCCGTTACCGGCTTTGGAAAACCAGATACCGAAGCGCTGGCAGGCTGAGCGCAGAAAGTCATGGTCTTCGGCATTCTTACTATCCGCCTGAAGCAGGTTGTGGTCGACATATTGTACGGACACCTCCGTGCGGGCGTAATCCAGGCCGAGCGCCTCAAGCTCGAGCATGACCAGGGTGCCCGTTGCGTCCTGGGTGAGGGTCTGGTCGATCCGGATGCCGATTTCAGTACCCGGCACCATCTCCCCGACTACCAGGTGCGAGGCGATCAGTTTCTGAGCGACGTTGTACGCCATGTGGGCTCCTTTTCCGTGTGTGATCACCGCGTAGACGAACGTCTATCGACGCAGTGCGCGGATCTTCAATCTAAGCGATCACGAGACTGACGGCCACTATTTGGGCGTGATTGGGCCGGAGACAAGTAGCCCCGGCTGGCACGGGGCGAAGCCAGGCTCCCATACGATAGACGGCGTGAGTAGTTACGCGCTGGTGCGCCCCGAACAGCGCACGCCGACCGCCCGGTATCGGCATTCCCTCTGGCTGCTGACGCAGCGCGACCTGCGCGTTCGCTACTCCACCACGGTTCTCGGCTACTTCTGGTCTATTCTCGATCCGCTCGTCATGGCGGGCATCTACTGGTTCGTCTTCACCCAGGTATTTGACAAAAACGTCGGCAACGAGCCCTATATCGTGTTCCTCCTGGCCGCCCTGCTGCCCTGGATGTGGTTCAACGGAGCTGTCTCCGATTGCACGAGGGCATTTCTGCGCGAGGCTAAGCTCATCCGCTCCACCCGCATCCCCCGCACGATCTGGGTGAACCGCCTCGTGCTCTCCAAGGGCATCGAATTTCTCGCCTCGGTACCGGTACTCGTTCTGTTCGCCATTGTCTACGGCGCGCAACTGCACATCGACGCGCTGTTCTTTCCCCTCGCCATCGTGATTCAGGCCGCGCTGACCGCGGGCGTCGGCTTGCTCGTCGCACCGCTCGTCGTGTTCTTTCGCGACCTGGAACGGGCCGTCAAGCTCATCCTGCGATTTCTGTTCTACGCCTCCCCCATCATCTACAGCACCACCGACCTCCCGCCCGTACTGCATTTCTGGGCTGCTTTCAATCCACTGACCGGCATCTTCAGCCTCTACCGTTCAGCTTTTTTTCCGGAGCAACTCGACTGGTTCGCCGTTGCGATCAGCGTTGCCATGTCCTTGGTCTTCCTCGCCCTGGGGCTGCTGGTCTTCCGCCGCACCGAACGCGCCGTTTTGAAGGAGATCTAGTGGCCGTGGACCCAATGTCGCTCGGGGTGCTGCCGGTGATTTCGCTAGTGGATGTCGGCATCCGCTTTCGCAGGAATCGTCGCGGTCGTCGCAATTTCAAGGACCTCTTCGGTGCCAGAAACCGGCGCAGCCGTCCGGGCGAATTCTGGGCCCTGCAGCACGTGAGCTTCACTGTGCAGCCAGGGGAAGCCATCGGTGTCGTCGGCCGCAACGGCCAGGGCAAGTCCACCCTGCTCAAACTCGTCACCGGAGTCGTGCTTCCCGATACCGGAACGGTGCACGTGACCGAGGGCGTCGCACCGCTGATCGAGATCACCGGCGGATTCGTCGATGACCTCAGCGTGCGCGACAACGTCTACCTCACCGCTGGCCTGCACGGCATGACCCGCAAGCAGATCGCCGCACGCTTTGATGAGATCATTGAATTCGCCGAGATCGCCGACTTCATCGACACGCCGTACAAGCATTTATCGAGCGGGATGAAGGTGCGCATCGCTTTCGCCGTGATCTCCCGGTTGGAAGAACCCATTTTGCTGGTCGACGAGGTACTAGCCGTGGGCGATAAGGCCTTTCGGGAGAAGTGCTACCAGCGCATCGAAGAGCTTCTGGCCGGCGGCCGAACGCTGTTCATCGTGTCGCACAATGAGCGAGACCTGCATCGGTTCTGCACGCGCGGCCTCTACCTCGACCGAGGCGATCTCGTGCTCGATGCCCCGATCACCGACGTGCTTGAGCGCTACAACGCGGACTACGTCGTCAAGCCCAAGGCCTGACCATAACCATCCTCAGCGAAAGTTAATGGCCAGGTAAGCGTCACGGGTTGGCGGAAGCTGTTCGACCTCCAGGCCAATCACCAGCTCACTGAGTTCAAGTTGTAGAACGGCGGCGAGTCGAATGAGCGTGTACATCGTCGGGTTTCCGTAACCCCGATCAATCCGCGCATAATTCGACACGTTGAGTCCGGCGAGCAGGGCGACCGACTCCTGATTGAATCCAAGAGTCAGGCGTCGTTCGCGCAGACGGCGGCCAAGCAGTCTGGACGCTTCTGATTTCGGCTTGGGCATTCCTCAGTTGTAGCCGCCCACCCCGGTCTTGACTAGCGGCTGGACAATTGCCCAGACGTGGTATTTGATGTCGTGCCGGAGTCGACGCGCGGTACAGCGTGTGCCCGGGGGCACCACGTACACTCGACAAGATGGGCGAGGAGAGGGTGATCAATGGCCAGGAAAAGCACACCGATGCTGTCATCGACCGGCGGAAATCCGCAGGGCGGCGCTCTACCGACCGGGTTTGTAAAGGGTTTCGATCGGGTTCTGGCCATTCACCGGCCGGTCGTCCTGGCCCATATCCGCAGCATCCGTCGCCGTAATCCATACGCCTCGCCGGAGCAGATCGTGCGCATCCTGGAGAAGCGCTATCTGGCAGCAGTCACGGCCGGAGGTGCAGCAGTGGGCGCGACCGCCGTCATTCCCGGGGTCGGCACTGGCGTCACCCTCGCCCTGTCTGGCGTGGAGACCGCCGGCTTTCTCGAGGCGACGGCGCTGTTCACCCAGTCGGTCAGCGAGGTACACGGTATTGCCGTGGAGGATCCAGAGCGGGCTCGCGCCCTCGTCATGACCATGATGCTGGGCCGGGAGGGCAGTGATCTGGTACGCCAGCTCGCCGGGCAGATCACCGGTTCGGGCACGGCGCGCACCACCTACTGGGGCGAACTCATCACGAACAACCTCCCCCGGGCAGTTCTGGGCCCCCTGACCGACCGGCTCAAGAGCGCTTTTCTGCGTCAGTTCGCCACCCGTGGCAGCGCCAGCGTGCTCGGCAAAGTCCTCCCGTTTGGCATCGGAGCGGTCATCGGCGGTGTTGGTAATCACATTCTGGGCAATAAGGTCATGCACGCGTCACAGTTCGCTTTCGGCCCGCCGCCCACCGGGTTTCAGCCGGATCTGGAGCCACGAGTACGCGAGATCCGAGTGCGAGAAGCGCGCCGGGGCAAGTCGGTGGCGGCGGGACAGACCGAGCCTTGGGCATCCAATTCGAGGCCGACTGCCCCGCCGCAGTCGCTCGAATCGCGGTCCAACCCCGCACGGGACTAACGCGTCGGGCGTACTAACGCTGCTCGCGCAACCCCAAGCTGCTCGCGCGCGTGGCCTGCCCGGCGCGCGAGCCACAATCGGGTGCCCGTGCAGCACAGTACCAAGGCAGCACAGTACCCGCAGCACAGCGGCGCAAGCTCGCCCGAACGCGCAACGCCCGGTCAGAACCCGACGCTATAGCTCATCTTCGGGAATCGTGGCGGGATCGCGCACGATGGGCACATCGTAGTCGTGCACGGCGGCGAACCGATCCCATTCGTCCATGAGGTGCTGCACGGCCGCGTGCAGGCGGACCGTCGCAACGCCGGGGGCGGTGTCACCGAAGTACCGGTGCACCCAGCCCTGCAGTCGTTCGACCGCTGCGTCATCGTGGGTGAGCCGGTCGACGACGGCCGCGATGTCCCCGGCTTGCTCGTCGGAAAGCCATTCGCAGTCGGAGAGGTAGCCACTCGTGTCGATCACGGCCATCGGGTTCACCGGGCGGGTAATGATGAGCGGCTTTCCAGTGGCGAGGCGGTCATACACCATCGCCGAAATGTCGACGATCGCGAGATCTGCGGCGGCCAGCTGCCAGCCGAGGTTTGGACCGGAGTCGTAGACGTGCTGAGCGCTGGGATCGCGGGCATTCGCGGCGGCGATAGCGCTGATGATGGTCTTATTTGCGGCACCATAGTGGTGGTCGGCGACGCCGCTGCGTGGGTGCGGACGGTAGATGACCCGATGCGTTCCGGTGTCCAGCAGGGCGCTGACCAGCGCGACGCCGTGAGTCGCGGCGGAGCCATAGGCGGCGGCGGCCCGATCGCCCTCCCAGGTTGGGGCGTAGAGCACGACCTGACGTTCGTCGGGCGTGTAAGGCAGCTCGCCGCTAAAGTAGTCCGCCTGCGGGCGCCCGATTTTGATGGCACGCTTGTCGAAGTCGTAGTCCCAGAGAACCTGGTCCAGTCGGGCCAGCGCAGCATCGCCGGCGACGAACGAGTAATCGTAAGCCTTGAACTGGTTGGTGATCATGTACATCTTGTCGCTCTCACCGTGGTTGATGAAAACGTGCCAGCAGCGCCCGTAGCGCATCATTTGAAAGTTGCGCGGGTTCTGGTTGACGTAGAACACGATGCGAATGTCCTGCTCGGCGACAATCTGCTCGAGCTGCGACACCGTGCGCGCGTAGGCGACCGGAACCGGCGACTCGTCCATGAGTTTGAGGGTGCCTCCGCCGGTGCGGCTGAGCACGAGCACCGGCCAGGTCTTGGCGAGGGTAGCGAGCGGCCGATACCATTGCCGCATTTGGTACATGTTGACCGGCCCGTCAGCAAAGTAGACGGCGATCTTGAAGTGGTTATCCTCGCGTAATTCCCGCGATTTCAGCGGGCCGCGCAGCGCGTGTTGCGCCTTGCGGGATGCCACAACATCCTTGACCAGCTTGACGGCGCGCCTGAGGTCTTTCCGAATTACCACCAAACCAGCCTACCGTCCCTCAGATAATCGGCGGTCGACCGGCGACGGTCATGCGCCAGATCGTGCGTGCTCGAAGCGGATGCCGCGGCCCCGGATCGCTGCGCCAGCCCTCGCGCCAGCCACCGAACCAGGCGCGTAGGGCCGGCCTGTTGCGCGGGGCCCAGCGCAGCACCTGAATCGCGGTCCAGGCGCCGACGTAGAGCGGCACCAACGGGGCTGGCAGGTTGCGACGGGCGAGCCAAACCCGATTGCGGGCGTTCAGACGATAGTAGTCGGCGTGCCGGGTCTGCAGGATCACCGGATGGTTGGCCACGAGATCGCCGGCGTACCAGGTAACGAAGCCCTGGTCCCAGACCCGCCAGGCGAGTTCGATGCCCTCGTGGGCGTAGAAGAACGGCTCGGCCCAGCCGCCGGTCGCGTCGAAGACGGCCCGCGGCAGCAGTACGGCACCCTCCCAGACCGAGAACACCGGTCCGGGTGTGGCGGCCTCACCCTTGCGGATGCGCGGAATCCACCGACGGGGCGATTCGACGCCGGTCGGGTCCTCGATCCGTGGCTGCAGCAGGCCGATCCGAGGGTCGCCGCGCAGCTTGCCGATCGCGGTGATCAGAAATTTCGGGTCGGGAATGCTCGCATCGTCGTCGAGAAAGAACAGGTATTCCCCAGTGACAAGCGACACCCCGCGGTTGCGTCCAGCCGGAATGCCGAGGTTCGTCGGCAACCCGAGCGATTGCACGTCGGTCGGCAGGCCGGTCGGCTGCCAGCCGTTGCCGACACAGATCACGTCGAGCGTGACCCCTTGCTGAGCCAGCACTGAACGGATGCCGCGGTCGAGGTCATCCGGCCGGGTGCCCTGGGTCAGCACCACGACACCAACCGTCGGGGTACCGGAGCCGAACCTAGGAACGGACACGCTTGGACGCCATGATGGCCACGAAATGGCCGATGAGCGAGAGCAACGCGAGTGGAACCAAGATACTCAGCACGGCCCGGTCCACGATGGGCTGCCCGATGACGAGGCCCACGACGGCCGCGGCGAAGATCACCATGGTCAGTTCGACCGAGTGGTATAGCCGGTGGAAAGGCACGAAACGGGCGAGACGGCGTACGCGGGCGATCAGGCTCGACGTCGGGGTCTTCTCGCCGTGGGTGTCGGCGAGCTTGGTCAGGCCGGCGTTGGCACGGGCGACGTGCACCATGTCATTGAGCGCTTTGTTCAGCACGATGATCAGGGCGAGCAGCAGCGCGAGGCTGGTCCAGAGAAAATCCTCGGGCGACTCAAACGGGTAGGCGGCTGCCCGAAAGCCGAGGGCAATGGGAATGAGTGACTCGGTCGAGTAGTGTCCGACTTTGTCGAGAAACACCCCTGCGGGCGAGGACGTGCCGCGCCAGCGGGCGACTTCCCCGTCGCAGCAGTCGATCAGCATTTGCACCTGGCTGAGCACGAGCGCGAGCAGGGCGCCCCAGATTCCCGGAATCAAAAGGGCCGCCGCGGTCGACCAGCCGGCCAGAATCATCAGTGCGGTCACACCGTTGGCCGAGATGCGAGTCTTCAGGAGCATCCAGGTCAAGTACGGCGACAGATCGCGCAGGTACAGGCTCGCGGTCCAATGCTCGGCGTTGGCGCGTAGGCGCACCTCGGGCGGCTGCGCCACCGCGCGCAACTGGGCGATCGACTCCGGCCGGGCTTTGCCTGAACGCGCGATATTGGGCGAACTGGTCATGCGCTCACCTTCCCGTGTGTGCCGTGATGTTGTTGGTGAGCTTGAGGTACCCGAGGACGAAGCCGATTCCCCAGCAAAAGTGAATGCATGGCAAGACTATGAGAAAGTGCAGGCTCGCACGAAATCCGTCTGGTCGTGCCACCGCGAGAGTCGCGGCGACGACGATGAGCAGATACCCAGCCGGAACGATCAGGCCGAGGAGCAGCCACGGCGCTGAGTCGAGAGCCAGCTGCAGGAGCCCCCCGAGCCCGAGGAGCATCCCGAGAGTCACTCCGAGCACCATAATTGGCGGCACAAAATAACGGATGCCGTTGGCCGCTGGGTAGCGCCGAGCGAGTTCTCCGCGCCACAGCCCGGTCGACAACATCTGCCGCGCCAATTGGGCGAGGGTCGGCCGGGGCCGGTAGAGCACTCGGAGCTTTGGCGTGAACCAGACCAGGCCACCGGCCTCGCGCAGCCGCCGATTAAGGTCCCAGTCCTGGCCGCGCTTCACACCCTCGTCGAAGAGGCCGACGTTGAGGATGCTCTGGGTGCGAAAACAGCCCAGATAGACCGTTTCGGCGGCCCCTTCCGCTCCACCCACGTGGTGCGGTGTCCCGCCCAGGCCGATCCGGGTGCCGTAGGCGCGGGCCACGGCCCGTTCAAAGGCGCTGATCCCGCGAGCATCCATGATGCCGCCGACATTGTCGGCGCCGGTGCGTTCGAGCGTCTCAACCGCGACACGGGCGTACTCGGGGGGCAACACCGAGTGCGCGTCCACGCGAATGACGACCGCATATTGGGAGGAGCCAATGGCAGTGTTCAGGCCGGCCGGAGTCGACCCCACCTCGTTGGCCACGACACGAATGCGTGAGTCAACGGAGGCCATTTCTTCGACCAGTTCGGTCGTTCCGTCGATGCTCGGTCCGAGCGCCAGGGTGACCTCGAACGGTCCCTGGTAGTCCTGGCCCAGCAGGCTCTCGACTGCGGCTCGCACGTGTGTCGCCTCGTTCAGCACGGGCATCACGTACGAGACCCCGGGCAGAAATCTCATACTACCTTGGTGCACCTGGCTGGCCGGCTTTCCGCTAATGGGGTAGGACGATCGAGCCTACCAGCCCGGCAATTCGCCACGCGCCGGTGCCGAACGCGTAAATTGCGCCGCCGGCTTACCGGCGGCGCAATTTACGGGAAGGTGTGAGAAGCGGTAGGAAGGAGCGGGGCTCAGCTGGTGAGCTCGCCGACCGTGACGGAGATGGTGAACGACTTTCCATCCCGCACATAGGTCAGGTCAGCGGTTCCACCAGCAGGGAGCACCCGCACCTGAGCGGTGAGGTCGATCGCGTCGGTGATCGGTACACCGTTGAAGTTGGTAACCACGTCGCCCTCGGTCAGGCCGGCCTTCTCGGCGGCACCACCGGGGCTGGCTTCGACGATGACGGCACCCACCGTGTTGCTGGTCGAGCTCGACGCGTCTCTGACGCTCGCACCGAGCAGGCCGTGCGTGGCCGTTCCATTGGCGATGATCTCATCGGAGATGCGCTGGGCGAAGTTCGACGGGATCGAGAATCCCACGCCGATGCTTCCGGTCGCTGACGACGCGGTCGTGCTGCCAGCGCTGGCAATGGCCACGTTGATGCCGATCAGCTCACCGGCGTCATTCAGCAGGGCGCCACCGGAGTTGCCGGGGTTGATGGCGGCATCCGTTTGGATCACGGGAAGGGAGATACTCGCGGTGGCGCTCTGGGAACCCGGCGACTGTTCGCCGTTCTGGTCGGGGAAATCGAAGAAGAACGGGTTCTGGCTGTCTCCCTCATCGGGCACCGTCTGGTCGGGCGAGGTCGGTGCGGCCGAGCTTGCGACCGTGATGCTGCGGTTGAGCGCGCTGACGATGCCGTCGGTAACCGTGCCGGAGAGCCCCAGTGGGGCACCGATGGCGATGGCGCTGTCGCCGACGTTGAGCTCGGAGGAGTCGCCCCAGGTGATTGGGGTCAGTCCGCTGGCATCGGTCAGTTTGATGACGGCGAGGTCGGAGATGGGGTCGGTGCCAACGAGCGTGGCGGTGTACAGCTTGCCATCATTGCTCTTGACCTCGATCGTGACGTCCGAGGCTGCCCCGTCGAGGGTGACGACGTGGGTGTTGGTGAGAACGTACCCGTCTTCGGTGAGGATGACCCCTGAACCGGTACCTCCCGAGGAGCCGTTGGCGACATCAATGGTTACGACGCTCGGCGAGGCCTTCGCGGCGACGGCGGTGATCTGATTGACGCTCGTGGAGTCATTGACGACGACATTGTTCGGGCCGGAGGCTTCGCTGACCCGGACGCTGTTGTTCTGGTTGCTCATCATGAGAGCGGTGATGCCGGCGCCCGACGATCCGCCGACCAGGGCGCCAATAGCGAGGGCGGCGATCAGTGCGACGCTGCCCTTGCGGCGACCGGATTCCTTGGTCTTGCCGGCTGGGAACGGCTGCCCGGGGTAGGAATCCGTGGGATAGGAATTCGCAGTGGCGTAGTCCTGCGAAGCGGCGCTTGGAGCGTGGGCCGCGGGAGACGCGGCGGCGGTCGGCGCAGGGCGACCGAAGGCATCCGTCGGGTGAGCGGAGGTCTGATTCGTGACGGGCTCAGCTGAAACGGACGCTGCCGGCTGGGTCGGTGCGTAAACGACCGGCACTGCGGGCTCGGAATTCGCCGGTGTGGTGGTCGGGGCCGAGGGGGCGGCCGGCGCTTCGGTGGGTAGCACCGGCGGTGCAGTGGGCGCAGTGGCCTCTCCGGACTCATTCACGGCAAAGGCTGCTGCATCATCAGCCGGGTCGGGGTTGGTGCCAGAATCTTTATTGTTGTCGGTCATCGGGTGCTCCTTCCAAGCGTTGCCAGCTTTGCGCCCGAACCTGAACGTTCGGTCTGTACGGCCTGAGAGCATTCAATGATCGAGCCGAGACCTTGCCGAGGCGATAGTTTGGAGCGTATGCAGGACTCTTTCCACACAGAACATACCCCGATCGTCTCGGGTGCCTGGCGACGCACAGCCCGCGGGGCCGGGCTCCTCACCGAGGACGGCAGCGTCGCTGCGAGTATTTTCGCCGAGATGAGCGCGCTCGCCGCGCGTACCGGTGCCATCAACCTCGGGCAGGGCTTTCCGGATGAAGACGGACCGGCCGAGGTTCTCGAGGCCGCCCGCCAGGCGATCAGCGACGGGATGAACCAGTATCCGCCTGGACGCGGCCAGCCGACCCTCCTCGACGCGATTGCCAGACACCAACAGCGTTTCTACGGACTAACCCTCGACCCTGGCAGTGAAATTCTGGTCACGGCCGGCGCGACCGAAGCGCTCGCGGCGACCATTCTGGCCCTGATCGAACCGGGCGACGAGGTCGTCACCTTCGAGCCGTTCTACGATGCCTACGGTGGACTGATCGGCCTGGGTGGAGGCATCCACCGAACGGTGCCGCTACGCGCTCCCGACTTTCAGCCCGACCTCGACGCTCTGCGCACCGCTGTGACCGACCGCACCCGATTGATCATCGTGAACGATCCGCACAACCCGACCGGGGCGGTTTTTCCCCGGGAGACGCTCGAGCTCATCGTGCAGCTTGCACACCAGCACGACGCGTTGATCGTCACAGATGAGGTCTACGAACACCTCACTTTCGGGGTGCCGCACATTCCGATCGCGACGCTGCCGGGGGCGTGGGAGCGCACGGTCACCATTTCATCCGGGGGCAAGACGTTCAGCCTGACCGGCTGGAAGGTAGGGTGGCTGAGTGCGCCCGCCGCGATCGTGACCGCCATTCTCGCGGTCAAACAGTTTCTCACCTTCGTGAACGCGGCGCCGTTTCAGCCGGCCATCGCGGTAGGGCTCGACCTGCCGGACTCGTATTTTTCGGGTAGCGCCGCCGCGATGAAGGGCAAGCGCGATGTTCTGGCCACGGGGCTTCGTGCGGCCGGATTCGCCATCAGCGTGCCGCAGGGCTCGTATTTCATCGTGGCGGACGCGACACCGCTCGGTTTCACCGACGGTGCCGACTTCTGCCGCCGACTCCCCGAGCTGGCCGGGGTTGTCGCGGTGCCGATTGCGGCGTTTTGCTCCCCCGCGCACCGGGCCGAATATGCGCCGCTCGTGCGGTTCGCTTACTGCAAGAAGGTCGGCCTGCTCGAGCGAGCATCCGCGCAACTCGCGGCGCTGTCTCGGCGGTAAAACCCCGCTGTCAAGGGGACCAAGGGGCTTCGCAACCAATACCGGTGCATAACTCCTGCAATTTCTGCGGCAGCGCGTTCTCGCCCGCGAAATGACGCGGAACTTTCGCCGACAGCCTAAGAATTGCAGGAGTTACGCACCCGACCCGAGCAAGAGTGGAGTTTAGAAGCCAGGGCCGGGTAGTTAGGAAGCTAAAGCGGGGTAGTCGGTGTAGCCGCGGGCGCCGTCGGCGTAGTAGGTGAGCGGGTTGGGCTCGTTCACGGGCAGGTCCTCCTGCCAGCGCCGCAGCAGGTCGGGGTTGGCGATGGCCGCGCGACCCACCACGACGGCATCCGCGACGTCGTCACGAACCAGGGCGAGGGCTTCGTCGCGCGAGGTGATCACGCCGAATCCGCTGTTCACCAGAAGGTTGCCACCGAAACGCGCCCGCAGGTGTTGCACGAACTCCCCGGCCGGGTCGGCGTGCAGCACGCTCAGGTACGCCAGGCCCAGCGGGGCGATCCCGCCGAGGAGGGCACCGTAGGTGGCCGCGACGTCATCGGCATCCGTTTCGAGGGCATCTTGAATGTTGTGCTCGGGCGAGATGCGCAGGCCCACCTTGCCGGCGCCGATCACCGCGGCAACCGCCGTGACGACGTCGATGACGAAACGGGCGCGATTCTCGGGTGACCCGCCGAAGGCGTCGTCGCGCACGTTGGAGGTCGGCGAGAGGAATTCGTGCAGCAGGTAGCCGTTCGCGCCGTGCACCTCGACGCCGTCGAATCCGGCCGCGATGGCATTCTTCGCCCCGCGCACAAACTCGGCGATGATGCCGGGAAGTTCGTCTATGGTCAGCGCGTGCGGCACCGGAAAGTCCTGCTTGCCGTCATAGGTGCGGGTACTACCGGTGATGGCGATCGCGCTCGGAGCCACGACCGGGTATCCGCCGTTCGTGGCTTCGTGTGTGACCCGACCGGCGTGCATGACCTGGGCGACGATGCGTCCGCCGGCGGCGTGCACGGAGTCGGTCACGGCCTGCCAACCGGCGAGTTGCTCCGGCTCGACCAGGCCGGGCTGGCCCGGAAAACCCTGACCGGCGTGGCTCGGGTAGGTGCCCTCGCTCACGATCAAGCCGAGAGTGGCTCGCTGCGTATAGTGCAGGGCCACCAGCTCACCGGGGACCCCAGACTGTCCAGAACGGATGCGAGTCAGCGGTGCCATCACGAGGCGGTTGGGCAGCTGAAGGTCGCCGAGGGCCAGCGGGGAAAAGAGGTTCACGGGTACTTCTTTCTGAAAATAACGAGTCAGCCGGTCAGTCAGATCGACGGGTTCTGGGAGGACGGGGCGAGCGGTCGTCGCTTTTCGTCCGTAGGCGGTAACGGACGCGGCGTACTCGATATTCCGGCCTGTCAATTGGCTCAACGCGTTCGCTTCCTGCGCGTTGTGTTTCGTGCCCCGTATTTGTCACGGCTGGGAGCAATCCGGCGCGGTTCCGGCACCGAACTATCCATATGAGCATCTTGATGACCCGACCAACGAGCAGAAGCCTCTCCGTCGCGACCGGCCTTGATACTCCGGCGCCGCGGCCGAAGCCAGGCCCGCGCCCGGCGCAACCCGTGCAGGAACCATCCTGTGAGCCCGACTCCCAGCCCCGACCGGCACCCCCGGCAACCGTGCTCGGTTATAACCCCTTCGCGCTCGACCCGGCTGCCCACCATTTCGGGCTGACGACCAGTTCAATGCGCCTGCGCGGCGGCACAGTCGTGGTGCGCCATGGTCGCCGCACCGCAAGCCAGACCGCGACCATTCTGCTGCACGGCGCTGCCGGATCCTGGACGACCTGGACGCCCCTGCTGCAGGCGGCCCACGCGACCGAGCGTGATCTGCCCGACCTGATCCTTCCCGACCTGCCCGGGTGGGGCGACTCGCCGCTTCCCGCGGATGAAGTGAACCTGACCGTCGAGTCGATGGCCGAGACAGTCGCCGAAATCGCGCGAGCCCTCGGCTACGAGCGCTGGAACGTCGTGGGTCATTCCATGGGAGGAATCATCGCGTTGCAGCTGGCGGCGAGCGAGACGCGGGCGACAGCATCCGTCGGTCTGGTCTCCGCCACGTCGTTTTCTATCATTGACAGCGTGCGTCACCCAATTCGCCACTTCTTCGTGTTGCCAGCGTTCACCGCGCTGCTGCTGACGATGCGGATGCTGCGGCTCGGCGGCGGGGTTAGTCGTGGCCTGATCAAGGCTCTGGCTCGCCTGAACCTGCTGCGCGGCCTCGTTGCACCGCTATTTCGACACCCAGGAATCATTGACTCGACCGTGGTCGCCGCGCTCGGAGCCGAGGTGCGTCCGGCCGGGTTCGTGCTCGCCACTGACCGCGCCGGAGCCTACGACGCAACACGGCGCTGGGCTCAGATCGTGTGCCCGGTGCGCGCCGTGCACGGTGACGACGACGTGTTCGTCACGGCCGCCGATGACGCGAAATTGTGCGAGGTCGTGCCCCAGTGCGTGATCAGTACGATTGCGAGGTCCGGGCACTTCGGTCAGATCGAACGCCCACTCGAAGTACTGCTCCGGCTCGAATTCACCGCTCCGCCGCCGATGGAGCAGGCGCTCGGTGCAGATCAATGTGACAAGGCGTTGGGCACTTGCTGAATTGCTTGTGTTTGTCCCCTGAACGGAGGACAGTTGTCGGGAGTACCCGGTTCCACGCTAAAGTGCAGGCTTTGCTTTCAATCGTTCCGGCTCCAGTGTTTCAACACCCTCTGCTTCTCGCTGGGGGCAGCACGACCGACCGAAGGTAGCACTCATGGGTTCGCTCACGTATGACCGTGTCGTCGTGGAATTCGAAGACCGAATGTTGGCGCATCTGCAACTCGTGATCGTTCAGAAACTGCGCCACGGTGAGAGCTTTCTGCTGTCTTGGCGCGATGCCACCGTGGTCGGCGACGGGCGCAGTGCGGCGTGGCTGCACCCGGCAATTCCGCTCTATTTCAAGTTCGCCGGCGGCCACGCTCCGACCATCAATCCGAACTGGGTGGCGCAGCTCACGCGTGCGGCGAACAGCTGCCAGGGGCTTGTCGTAACCGCCGAAGAGGGTGCGGTCGTCAACGCCAACCAGGCACCTAGGGTCGAACCGGCCATCGGCATTCGGGCGGCCGCCCAGACCCATACGACCAAGGCGACCGTCAGCGAACGGTAGCCGGGTCAGCGCCGTCAGAATCAGCGCCGTCAGAATCAGGGCCGTAAGAATCAGGGCGCGGCACGACGGCGAACCGGCGCAGCGCCAGGGCCGGGTTGATCGCGCGCACCGCTNACCGGCGCAGCGCCAGGGCCGGGTTGATCGCGCGCACCGCTTCAACGCGCGCCGGTTCCAGGAAGGCGATGGCGACATCCGCTGCCTCACCGAGACTGATCAACGCGACGCCCATCGGATCGATGATCATGCTCATGCCAACGCCGATCGGCGGCGTGTGATCGGCCGCGGCCACAAACACTGTGTTCTCGAGCGCCCGAGCAGTCAGTAATGTGCGCCAGTGGTGTTCCTTGAGGGGGCCGCGCACCCACTCGGCCGGCACCAGCACCAGGGTTGCGCCGGCATCGACGAGGCGACGGGTTACTTCGGGAAAACGGATGTCATAACAGGTCTGCAGGCCCACCCGCAGGCTGCCGACTTCGAACGTTTCGGGAACGTCCATGTCACCCGGCAGCACCCAGTCGGATTCGCGGTCGCCGAAGGCGTCGTAGAGGTGCAGCTTGCGATAGCTCGCGACGAGGCGGCCGGTCGGATCGACGGCGACCAGGGTGTTCGAAAACCGGGCCGGGTCCTCCGTCGTCTCGAGCATGCCGCCCACAATGTGGATGCCCAATTCGGCTGCGAGCGCGGCGAGCGCCGTCACGAACAGGCCATCGAGCGGCTCCGCGGCGGCGACGAACGCCGGGCCGAGTTTGGGCTCGAAGAAGGCCGAGTACTCCGGGAACACCACCAGGTGGGCACCGCGTCGGGCGGCTGTCGTGGCCAGCTGGCAAATCACGGCCCGGTTCTGCGCTTTATCGGGCCCCGGCGCGAACTGGGCGATGGCAACGCCCACCGCGGCTGGTTGGTCTCGCTGCGCTTCTGGGCTCATGGCAAAAGCCTAGCTGGCAGCCGATGACGACGTCGTGCGGCAAAGGGATTGGGCTTTGCGACAAGTTCGGGGGGGGTTCGGTAGTTACCGGTAACAATTATTGGGTAAATTGACCGAGTGACCTTCGTTACAGCGATTCATTCCCTTGCTCCTCGACCGATGCACCGACCCGATTACACCGTCAGATCAACCGGATGGTCGGCTCTGCTCGTGGGACTCGTCGGCTTTATCGTGTCGGTCGCTTGGTCCTGGCAGCCGTCGTATTGGGGCGATGAAGCGGCCAGTGTGATGTCGGGCGAGCGGTCGCTGCCCTCACTGTTCGCCATGCTCGGCAACATCGATGCGGTGCACGGCGCCTACTACTTGTTTCTGCACGGCTGGATCGACCTGTTTGGTGCCTCCGAGTTCTCCACCCGGCTGCCGAGCGCGATCGCGATCGGGTCTGCCGCTGCTGGCACGGTCGTTCTGGCCGAAAAATTCACATCGCGCCCGGCGGCGATCGGCGCCGGCCTGATCTTCGCCGTGCTGCCCCGGGTGACCTATATGGGGTCAGAGGCGCGATCGACGGCGATCGCGACGGCCATCGGCGTGTGGCTGACCGTGCTGCTCGTGCACGCGGTGCGCAGCCGCAGCGCGAGTCGCCGCCGACAAACCGCCCTGTGGGGTGGCTACGCCGTGCTGCTCGCGGTCGGATTGTACGTCTTTCTGTACCTGGCCCTGCTGCTTCCGGTACATGCCGTCGCAGTCGTGGCGCTGGCTCACCGGCATCCGCTTCGCCGACCCACTGCCCGACTGTGGTGGAGCCTGGCCGTCTGGCTGGGGGCGAGCCTCCTCGGGCTATTGCTGGCCCTGCCCATTCTGCTCGCGGGCTCAGCCCAGCGGGAGCAGATCGCGTTCATCGGCCGCCGACCGCGGGTCACCGTCTCCGAAGCTGCGGTCATGCAGTGGTTCGACACCGTTCCGGTCGCGATCATGGCCTGGGCGCTCATTGTCGTGGCCGTCATGGCAGTATTTTTTCGGCGCCGCGGCACGCATTATCAGGCCGGTCTGCCCAGCCGCGGTGCGCTGAGTATTTTCCTGGCCTGGATGCTGCTGCCGAGCGGTATCCTCTTGCTCGGCAACGAGTTAGTCACCCCGATGTACTCGACGCGCTACCTGTCGATCTGCGCTCCGGCGGTGGGCGTCGTGATCGCCGTGGGGGTTGCTGCCCTGGCCAATAATTGGCTGCGCGCCGCAAGCGTTGCCCTGCTCGTGGCCACCATCGTGCCCGCCTACGCCGTGCAACGCGGTGACTTCGGCAAGAACGAGGGCAGCGACTGGCGTCAGGCGGCAGCCGTGCTGGCAACCGAGGCCCTGCCCGGCGACGGCATCATCTTCGACCAGAGCGTTCGCCCGTCGCGCGTTCCGCGCCTGGCGATGCACCTCTACCCCGAGGCGTTCGCCGGCCTGCACGACGTGACGCTGACTCGTGCCTACAGCGACACGGCTTGGCTCTGGGACGAAGTAGCTCCGCTGACCGACGCGCTTCCGGCCCTGGCGAACCTCAACACGGTCTGGCTGCTGCAATACTCGGGGAGTGCGGAATGGCGAAATGAAACGGATGTCCGCACGCTGCAATTGCAAGGATTCCGCGTCGACGAGACGACGCTGGTCAACCGCACCATCATTATTGAAATGACGAGGTAAGCCAGTGCCCCAGAACTTCGCAGTTATCACGCTGGTCATCATTCCTACCTACAACGAGGCCGAGAACGTGGCCAGCATTGTTGAACGCGTACGCTCTAGCGTTCCCGAGGCGCACATTTTGGTCGTCGATGATGCCTCCCCCGACGGTACAGGCAGCCTCGCCGATCAGATTGCCGCGGCGGATTCGGCCGTACACGTTCTACATCGCACCGCCAAGACCGGCCTTGGCGCCGCCTACCTCGAGGGCTTCGGCTGGGCTCTCGGCCACGGCTATACCCAGCTTGTGCAGCTCGACGCCGACGGATCCCACCAGCCGGAGCAACTCGCCAGCCTGCTGACCGCGGCCGAAACGGCCGACGTCGTGCTGGGATCACGCTGGGTGCCGGGTGGGGCCATCGAGAATTGGCCCTGGCATCGACGGGCGCTCTCCCGCGGCGGGTCCTTCTACTCCCGGATGCTGCTGCGGCTGCCTCAGCGCGACGCCACCGGCGGCTACCGGGTGTATTCGGCCCGCGCCCTGTCACGCATGGACCTCTCCAGCGTCGACAGCCTCGGCTACTGCTTTCAGATCGAGATGCTGCTGCACGCCGTGCGCGCCGACCTGCGCGTCGTCGAAGTGCCGATCACCTTCGTCGAGCGGGTGCGCGGGTCGTCGAAGATGAGCCCGCGCATCGCGATCGAGGCGATGGCCCGGGTGACTCTCTGGAGCGTGACGGGCATGGGCATCAGCCGGGCCGGCGCGCGCGCAGCTGCCGCAACCCGCGGAGCCTGACTCCTCTGGCCTGACTCCTCTGGCTTGGGTTGCGATTCTACAACCCGATTGATCCGAGATCAGCGTTTCCCGCACGAAGTTCGACTTACGGGCGACCGCCTATGGATGAATTGCGCCAACCGAAGAACGACGGGGTTTCGTCACCTTCGGGTGTTTGAGTCAGTTTGACTATATGATGGGTGCAGCAGTTAGAGTCAAATCGACCTTTACGACTGGATCCCCGTGCTGGAGCATTCCGTACAGACCCCCCTGAGCGCCCTACAGAGCCCGCTCGTCGTCGAAGGCGTCCCGGCGAGCACTGCGGGAGCGAGCGCTGCGGGAGCGAGCACTGCGGGAGCGAGCACTGCGGGAGCGAGCACTGCGGGTTCAAGTCTGGCCGTGTCGACCGTGATCTTCGCCCTGCGCCCCGACGACGAGTCCGGACTCAAGACCCTGTGGCTACCCCTCGTTCGGCGCACCCGCGACCCACACCGCGATCTTTGGGCGCTGCCCGGTGGGTGGCTGCCCGCAGACGAAGAACTCGCCGCCGCCGCCGCCCGCACCCTGCGCGAGACCACGGAGCTGTCCCCGCGCTACCTCGAGCAGCTCTATACCTTCGGACGTCTCGACCGCTCCCCCGGGCTGCGCGTGGTCTCCGTCGTGTACTGGGCGCTGGTGCGCTCGGAGGTGGCGGAACGGGCATCCGTTGGTGAAAACGTGCGGTGGTTCGCTGCCGATTCGCTGCCCCCGCTCGCCTTCGACCACAACAGCGTGGTCGAATACGCGCTCTGGCGACTGCGCACCAAGGTCGAATACGCGCGAATCGCACACGCCTTTCTCGGTGACACGTTCACCCTCGCCCAGCTGCGGGAGGTATACGAGGCCGTGCTGCACAAGGCGCTCGACCCGGCCAATTTTCGGCGGTCGATCGAGGCGAGCGGCACTCTGATCAGCACCGATCAGCACGTGGCCGGGGCCCGGCATCGACCGGCGCGGCTCTACCGCTATGACGATCGTGCCAACGAGCACGACCCACCGCTGCCGCTGCTCTGACCCAGGTTTCTCACTTCTCACTCTCATTATCTTGCAAGGAGCACGACCATGACTATTCCCTCGGTCGAGACCACCATTCGTCTCATCGGCACCGGCAAAGCCGCCGGCAGCACGTGCAGCCCCGATCTGGCGACAGATCCGTGGGAGTTCGACACCGGCACCCCCGGTTATGGCCCCGGATCGTCGATGGGTGACGTCATTCCGGCCGGCTCTCCCCGCCAGGGTGCACTGCCCGAGCGGTACCGCACCGCCTCACCGGAGGAACTCAGCGCGCGCATCGTCGAGGCCAAGAACGTGCTCGGCGACTCGGTGGTCATTCTCGGTCACTTCTACCAGCGCGATGAGGTGCTGCGGCACGCCGATTTCGTCGGCGACAGCTTTCAGCTCGCCCAGGCTACCCAGAGCCGCCCCGACGCCGCCGCGATCGTGTTCTGTGGCGTGCACTTCATGGCAGAAACCGCCGACCTGCTCTCCGGGCCCGATCAGGCCGTGATCCTGCCGAACCTGGCCGCCGGCTGCTCGATGGCCGACATGGCCGACATCGACTCGGTCACTGAGTGTTGGGAGCAGCTCGAGGTCCTCTACGGCACCGAAGCGGATGCCTCCGGCCGGGTTCCGGTGATTCCGGTCACCTACATGAATTCCTCCGCCGCGCTCAAGGGCTTCTGCGGCGAGCACGGCGGCATTGTCTGCACCTCGTCGAACGCGCAGACCGTGCTCGAGTGGGCCTTCGAACGCGGCCAGCGCGTCTTGTTCTTCCCCGACCAGCACCTCGGCCGCAACACTGCCAAGGCGATGGGGGTGCCACTCGATGCGATGCCGATGTGGAACCCGACCAGGCCGCTCGGCGGCAACACGGCCGAGCAACTCGACACCGCCCGCGTCGTGCTCTGGCACGGTTTCTGCAGCGTGCACCGCCGCTTCACCGTGCCGCAGATCGACGCCGCCCGCGCCGAGCACCCCGGTGTGCAGATCATCGTGCATCCGGAATGCCCGATGGCGGTCGTCGACGCCGCTGACTCGGCCGGATCCACCGACTTCATCGCTAAAACCATCGCCGCTGCCCCGGCCGGTACGACCTTCGCCATCGGCACCGAGATCAACCTCGTAAACCGGCTAGCCGCCCAGCACCCAGAGCATGAGATCTTCTGCCTCGACCCGGTGATCTGCCCCTGCTCCACCATGTACCGCATCCACGCCGGCTACCTGGCTTGGGTGCTCGAAGCGCTCATCGGTGGCGGCGAACAACCGGGCCAGGTGCTCAACCAGATCACAGTGTCGGCCGATATCGCCGAACACGCTCGCGTCGCCCTTGAGCGGATGCTGGCGGCCCGGCCGCCGGCATCCTTTGCTCCAGAATCCACCGTGCCGACGGCCCTCCTGGCCGGCGTCTGACATGGCGTCGATTCTCGTCATCGGCAGCGGCCTCGGCGGCTTACTCGCGGCCGTGCGGGCAGCGGATGCCGGCCACCGCGTCGTGCTCGTCACGAAGTCGGTGCTGCCGGAGAGCAACACCCGTTATGCGCAGGGCGGCATTGCCGCCGCCCTGTTTCGCGACGACTCGGTCGACGCCCACGTACTCGACACCCTGCGCGCCGGCGCCGGCCTGTGCGACCCGGCGGCCGTGCGCGTGCTCTGTGAGGAGGGTCCGGCACGGGTGCGCGACCTCATTCGCTTCGGCGTGGACTTCGACCGGGATGAATCCGGCGTGGCCCGCGGCCTCGAAGCCGCCCACTCCCGTTCCCGGGTCGTGCACGCCGGCGGCGACGCCACCGGTGCCGCGGTCGAAGCAGCGCTCGTGGCGACCGTGCGGCGCCGCGCTGCGATCGAGGTGCGGGAGCACACCATGCTCGTCGACCTGATACTTGACCGGGGCGACGTGGTCGGCGCTCGGGTGCTCGGCCCAGACGGCGTGCAGCTTTCGCTGACCGCTGACGCCCTGATCCTGGCCACCGGCGGCGCCGGCGCGCTGTACACGCACACCACCAATCCCTCGGTCGCAACCGGGGACGGGGTGGCGGCGGCGTGGCGAGCGGGGGCATCCGTTACCGATCTGGAATTTTATCAATTTCACCCGACCGCCCTCGCCGTGCCCGGAACGCCGCTGGTATCGGAGGCGGTGCGCGGCGAAGGCGCCGTGCTGCGCGATCAGCTCGGCGGTCGTTTTATGCTCGGCGAGCACCCCGACGCCGAACTCGCGCCGCGCGACGTCGTCGCCCGGGCCATCGCGCGCCAAATGGAGCGGCAGGGCGGCACTCCGGTGCTGCTCGACGCCACCGCGCTCGGACGCACATTGCTCGAAACCCGATTTCCCACCATCACAACGGCCTGCCGGGGAGCGGGTCTGGACTGGGCCGTCGATCCGCTTCCGGTGGCCCCGGCCGCGCATTATTGGATGGGCGGCGTCGAAACGGATGCCTGGGGTCGAACCAGCCTGCCCGGGCTCTTCGCCGTCGGCGAGGTTGCCCGCACCGGAGCGCACGGCGCCAACCGGCTCGCCTCAAACTCCCTGCTCGAGGCGGCAGTGTTCGCCGACCGAGCCGTGCGCGCCCTCGGCGAGCCTTGGCGGATGAGCACGACCGTGACGCCGCTGGCCGTACACTCCCCCGCCGGGGCTACCCAGGTCGACCCTGCCAACGCTACCCAACCAGCATATTTACTCCATTTGCGAGTCCAGGGCGTTGACGCCGTCGGTGACGCAACCCGACCTGCGAAAACAAACCATCCACGAGTCGAGCTGGTCGAGACCGCCAGAACATCACCGTCAACCGATCTCGGCACGCTGGTCAACCGCCAAACCCTGCAGCAACTCCTCTGGGACTCCGCCGGAGTGCACCGCTCCGGCGTCGGCCTCACTGCAGCAGCAGCAGCCCTCGCCGAATGGACGGCCTCCGACGCTACCAGCAGCTCCGTCGCCGCCCTCGAAGACCGCAACCTGCTCGACCTGGCGCGCCTGCTCGTGACCGCCGCCCTGGCCCGCGAAGAGTCGCGCGGCGCACACTACCGCTCGGACTTCACCGACACCCGGCCCGAACTGGCCCGCTCAGTGTCACACGTACGACGCTCGCAATCCCGCACTCTCATTCCGGCCAAGGAGGCCATCGCATGCTGACCACTCACTCCATCGACGTTGTCGTGCAGGCCGCCCTCGACGAGGATGCGCCCTGGGGTGACCTCACCTCGACCGTGCTCATCCCCGAGGACGCCGTCGCGACGGCCAGGCTCGAGGCCCGCGAACCCGGCGTGTTCAGCGGCGGCGGCGTCTTCACCGCCGCCTTTCGCCTGACCGACCCCCGCATCGAGGTTCGCCAGTTCGTCAAAGACGGCGATCGGTTCGAACCCGGCGCCACGCTCGCCGAGGTGGCCGGCCCGGCCCGCGGCATCCTGCAGGCGGAGCGCATCGGTCTGAACTTCGTGCAGCGGATGAGCGGAATCGCCACCCTGACCGCCCGGTACGTCACCGAGACGGCCGGCACCAAGGCCCGCATCGTCGACACCCGTAAGACTACGCCAGGGCTGCGCGCCCTCGAGCGCCAGGCCGTGCGCGACGGCGGCGGCCACAACCACCGGTTCAGCCTCTCCGACACGGTGATGGCCAAGGACAACCACCTCGCCATCCTCGCGGCCGGCCCGCTCGGACTGACCGAGGCGCTGCGCGCGGTGCGCGCGAAGCTCTCGCACACCACCCACTTCGAGGTGGAGGTCGACCGCCTCGACCAGATCGACGACGTGCTCGCGGCCGGCATCGACACGATTATGCTCGACAATTTCAGCCCGGAGGACTTGCTTACAGGCGTGCAGCAGATCGCCGGCCGGGCCATCGTCGAGGCCAGCGGCGGAGTCTCGCTCGACACGGTACGCGACATCGCGGCATGCGGCGTCGACGTCATCTCGGTCGGTGCTCTCACCCACAGCGTGAACTCGCTAGACCTCGGACTCGACATTGCCATTCGAGTCAGCGCGCCGGCCGGATTCGCGCTCTGAGCCCATGATTTACCTGGACAATGCTGCGACGACCCCGGTACGCCGTGAAGCGCTTACGGCCATGTGGCCGCACCTCACGAGCGGCTTCGGCAACCCGTCGAGCCATCACCAGGTCGGCGAAGCGGCCGCTGCCGCGCTGCTGGAGGCGCGCCGCAGCGTCGCCCGGTTCCTTGGCTGCCGCCCCGGCGAAGTGACGTTCACCAGCGGCGGCACCGAAAGCGACAACCTCGCCATCAAGGGAGTCTCCCTCGGCGCCCCGCGCGGCCGCCACATCGTCACCACTCCGATCGAGCACGAGGCCGTGCTCGACTCCTGCGACTATTTGCGCCGACTGCACGGTTTCGAGATCACCCTGCTGCCAGTGGATGCTGCCGGCCGCGTCGATCCCGCTGGCCTCGCCCGCGCGCTCCGCGCCGACACCACCCTGGTCTCGGTGCACTACGCCAACAACGAGGTCGGCACCGTGCAGCCTATTGCGGACCTCGCTCACGTTGCCCGTGACGCTGGCGTACCATTTCACACCGACGCGGTACAGGCCGGTGGCTGGCTCGACCTGAACGTGACGACACTCGGCGTGGACGCGCTGAGCCTGTCCGGCCATAAAATCGGCGCTCCCCCCGGCATCGGAGCGGTTTTTCTGCGCGGCCGCCTCGTGATCGAACCGCTGCTGCACGGTGGCGGCCAGGAGCGCGGCAAACGCAGTGGCACCGAGAACGTCGCCGGAGCGCTAGCCCTGGCGGTGGCGCTGCGCCTGGCCAGCGACGAACGCGCTCTCGCCGCCCAGCGCACCAGCGCCCTCCGCGACGAGTTCATCGCCACGGTGCTGCGCGTGACGCCGTCGGCCCGGCTCACCGGGCACCCAACCGAACGACTGCCGGGCACTGCGTCCTTCGTCTTTCCCGGCACGAGCGGTGAGGCGGTGTTGCTGGAGCTCGAAGCGCGCGGCATCGTCTGTTCGAGTGGGTCCGCCTGCGCGGCCGGAAGCAGCGAGCCGTCGCACGTGCTCACCGCCATGGGCCTGTCGAATGACCTGGCGTTGACCGCGGTGCGGTTCACGCTGGGTGCTGGCACATCGGCGGCGGAGGCGGCCGAGGCGGCGGCATCCGTTGGTGAAGCAGTCGCCGCGGTGGCAAGCCTCGGCGTCTAGGCCGCCCACTAGTGTCCTGACGGGCCACGCGAAACAGCCATTGCTCAGCGCAAAGCGGTCTCGAAAACGCTTTTCTGAGCCGAACGTGACTTCGTACGAAAATCTAAATGTATCTGAGAATCTCTCGACTTTGAGTGGTGGTTTTGATACTATGGAGGCATGAGCCAGCATGGCGATATTCCCCAGCAGGGCCTCGTCGATCCTTTCTTCGCAGCTTACGGCGCGTGGCCGGTAACAGCCAGGGACAGCCTCGATTTCGCGGCGTTTCAGGCCCAGTACGACGCCGACTGGCGGGCCGAAGTGGCGGCTGGAGCCGGACAATACGGCGAGCTCATTGCGCCTGAATGCTTCATTACGGAGGTCGTCGCTCCCGATGCCGGTGTTTCCGAGTTCGCCGACTGCCCGACGATTCCAGCCGGTCTTGACCTGAACGAGGTGTTTCGGGCGGTGTTGCCGACGCATGTGTTCGACGAGGACGTGCGCGAGGAGTTCCTTTACGCCGAGTACCTCCGCACCGAGGGCACCACCGGCGAGCCCGAGGCCGACCCGATTGACCCTGGTGACCCTGGTGACAGTGACACCGCCGACGGTAGCCCGGCGGAGCAGTTGAGTCCGTTTCAGCGTCGGCAGGCGCAGTTCGTGAACCGTGTCCTCTACCTCGAGAAAGTCATCTCGTGGGCGCAAGCCAGTAAGGCGGAGGTTCTCACTGAGGCGTGGCGTGGGATTACACCACCAACACCGCCGAGACCGGCCGGCCCCAGGCCGGGCCGCAACACGAGCACGACTGGGACGCCACCTTTGCCGCCCAGCAAGGACTCGTCGCAGAAATGGCGTGCGCGCTGCGTATCCCCGCCGGTACCGCCTCCGGCCTCCTCCACGAGAGCCGCGTGCTGGTGGAGTCTCGCCCGCAGACCCTGGATGCGCTTCGCAGCGGGAAAATCTCCCTGCGCCACGTGCGGCGGGTCCTCGAACAGCTCGACTCCGTGCCCCGGGCTGCCCGGGCCGAAATGGAGGCACTGCTGCTGCCGCACGCCCATAAACTCACCGCGTCCCAGTTCGACGGCAGGGCCCGCAAACTGCGCGAACGGTTCCACCCCGACAGCATCACCGTTCGCCGTGCCAAGTGTCTGGCCGACCGCAACGTCGCGTTCTACCCGGATAAGGACGGCATGGCCACGCTCTGGTTGCGTGCGGCTGGAGAAGACCTTGAAGGTATCTATACCCGGGTTACCGATGCTGCCATCAGCTTGCAGGGCCCGGGCGAACCTCGCACCCTCAGCCAGCTGCGAACAGATGTCGCCATCGACCTACTGGAGTGCGGCGTCACCAGCACCGGCCTCGGCGCCGGACTCACCGCCAATGTCAACGTCACCGTCCCCGTCCTCACCCTCATGGGCACGAGCGACGAACCCGCCGAACTCGAAGGCTACGGCCCCATCGACCCGGAGACCGCCCGCCGCCTCGCCGGGACCGCCACGAGTTTCCTGCGCATCCTCACCCACCCGCACACCGGCATCGTCCTCGACGTCAGCACAGAACCGTTCCGGGTGCCCATCGCGCTGAAAAAATACCTACGATTACGCGATGGAACCTGCCGGTTCCCCGGCTGCAACCGCTCTGCCGGCCACAGCGACCTCGACCACACCGTGGATAAACAATTCGGCGGCCCCACCACCGCCACCAACCTGCACTTCCTCTCTCCCGCCCACCACAACCTGAAGCACTTCTCCGACTGGAAGCCCATCGCTGACCCCGACGGCACCCTCCACTGGACCAGCCCCGCTGGCAAGCACTACGCCACCGACCCCGCCGCCCGCATCAGCCCCCACCTTGAACAAACCAGCTCACCCGCACCAACCACGCCCGCCGAACCACTAAGCGATCCATGGAACTACGTCTGGAATACCGACGATCCCAACCCGCGGCCGTTCTAGCGTCGTGCGCCCTTCCTTCGATCGTTAAGTGGTTGTCTGATACCTGACGATCGACAGCATGACCTGATATTGTCATGACAATTGGCCAAACCGATTGGCTTGTCAGTGAGGTATCAGTTGAGCGCGAAGGAAGAAAATACCCTCCCGATGGGAATGTTCATGGATCTGAACCGGTCGGGCCCGATTCCGCTGTATTTTCAAGTCTCCCAGCGCATCGAGAAGGCCATTCTCAGCGGCGAGCTGCCGGCCGGATCACGCCTGGAGAACGAGGTCGCCCTCGGCCAACGGCTGGGCCTCAGCCGTCCAACCGTGCGCCGCGCCATCCAGGAAATCGTCGACAAGGGTCTACTGGTACGCCGCCGCGGCATCGGCACCCAGGTCGTGCACGGCCAGGTGACGCGCAAGGTCGAACTGACCAGCCTCTACGACGACCTCACCAACACGCATAAGGTGCCCTCGACGCATCTTCTCGCGCTCGAAACCCGGACAGCAGATGCGAAAACGGCCGAGCGTCTCGGCGTGGCCGAGGGCAGTCCTACCCTGTACATTCGGCGCGTTCGCCTGGCCGATGCCGTACCCGTCGCCGTGATGGAGAACTGGCTTCCCGAGGAGTTCATCGGCATCGAGCCCAATGATCTCGTCGCGCACGGCCTCTATCAGGTGCTGCGCTCGCGCGGAGTGACGATGCGCGTCGCCCGCCAGCACATCGGAGCCCGCAAGTCCACCAACGAAGAGTCCATGCTGCTGGAGATTGAGAAGAACGCTGCGCTCCTCACGATGGACCGTACGGCGTTTGACAACTCGGGTCGCGCGGTCGAGTTCGGCCAGCATTGCTACCGCCCCGACCTGTACTCCTTCGAAGTGACGCTGGTCGAGAAATAGCACGGCTAGGAGCGAGCGAGCTCGTGCGCTAGCGCGTCGAGTTCTGCTCCGCCAGCCATGAGCTTGGTCATCTCCTCGATAGTGATCTCGCTCTTCTTGAAATCGCCAAGGCTGGTTCCGCGCTTGAGCAGCAGAAATCGGTCGCCGACGGGATACGCGTGGTGCGGGTTATGCGTGATGAACACCACGCCCAGACCGCGATCCCGAGCCTGCGCGATGTACTTGAGCACCATACCGGCCTGCTTGACGCCCAGGGCTGAGGTCGGCTCGTCGAGAATGACGACCTTGGCGCCGAAGTACACGGCTCGCGCGATGGCCACCGACTGGCGTTCACCACCCGACAAAGTTCCAATCAGCTGGTCGACATCCCGCAGGTCGATGCCCATCTTGGCAAGCTCTTCCCTGGTGATCCGGCGCATGCCCTTGACGTCCAAATGGCTGAAAGGACCAATCCCACGAGTCACCTCCGACCCCAGAAAGAAGTTGCGCCAGACCGGCATCAGCGGAACCACGGCGAGATCCTGGTAGACCGTCGCGATCCCCAAATCCAGGGCCTCACGCGGGCTGCCGAAGGTGCGCTCGACCCCGTAGGCGAGAAGCTTCCCCTGGGTGTGCGCGTGTGCTCCGGACAGAATTTTGATGAGCGTCGACTTACCGGCACCATTATCCCCCAGCACACAGAGGACTTCACCGACCCCGACCGAGGCCGACACACCCTGCAGCGCCAAAATGGAGCCGTAGGTTTTTCCGATGTCTCGAACTTCAAGAATGGGCAGGGCAGCGGATACCTCTGCGTGCGTCATGAGCGAACTCCTGCCTGGCGGCGAACATAAAGGTTGACCAGCACAGCGAGCAGCAGCATCCCACCGAGGAAGGCCTTGAGCCAGTTGTTATCCCACTGGGCGAACACGATGCCCTGCAGGGTCATGCCGTAGATGAGGGCGCCGAGCGCCGCACCGATGGCCGAACCGTAGCCGCCGGTCAGCAGGCATCCGCCGACCACCGCGCAGATGATATAGATGAACTCCTGGCCGATGCCGGTGGTGGCCTGAACGGTCGATACATCGAAGAGCTGCAGCATTCCGACTAGCCAGCCGGCACCGGCCGTGGTCATGAACAGGCCCATTTTGACCTTCATCACCGGCACGCCGACCTGGCGGGAGCTGGTGATCTGTCCACCGACCGCGAAGATCCAGTTTCCCGACCGGGTGCGCAGCAGAATCCAGGTGGCGAGAGCGGTTATAGCGAGCCACCACACGATAGAGATCTTCACGTCCATGCCGAACAGGCTAAACAAGGAGCCGAAGAACACTCTGACGGCGTCGAAGCCGGGCACTGCGCCCATACCCTGAATCGACACGGTGCCGGTGATGATCTTCGTGACGGCGAGGTTCACCCCCTGCAGAATGAAGAACGTGGCGAGCGTCACGATGAAACTCGGCAGACCCGTCTTCATCACCACGAAAGCGTTTGCCGCACCGATGGCCAGGGCAATCGCCAAGGCAATTACGAGGGCGAGCCAGATATTGACGCCCCACTCGGTCGTAACGATTCCAACGATCAGTCCCGTCGTGCCGACCATGGCACCGGCGGAGAGATCGAACTCTCCGCCGATCATGAGCAGGGCCACCGCGACGGCCATGATGCCGAACAGGGATGCGGAGTAGAGCCAGGTGGCTACGCCCGCCGGCGTCAGAAACGCCTGCGTCGAGACCGAAAAGAACATGAAAATGGCAAGGGCGGCAACTGCTGCGCCGACCTCGGGTCGGCGCAGCAGCGTTTGGATCAAACCGGCGGGCTTGATCCGTTCATCGGTCACCGCGGGTGCGGTGAGTGTCATCGCGTTCCATTCTTCGCGAACTTCGCGACCTGATCTGCATTGTCCTTCGTGACGAAGCCCGGGCCGGAATAGACCGGTAGACCACCGCCGACAACGTCGCCGTTGCGCGCCTGCAGGGTGAGGAAGGCCACGGGGAGATAGCCCTGGGAGTATGGCTGCTGATCAACGGCAAATAAGATCTTGCCGTCGAGGATGAGCTGGGTAACGTCGGAGGATACATCGAAGGTCGCCAATTGAGCCGTGCTGGCAGCTTCTTCGATGGCCTGGCTGGCCGCGACGGCGATGCCCGGGTTCAGGGTGAGCACACCATCAATGGACGAGTCGGCAAGAAGGCTGCTCTTAATCGTGTTCTGGGCGTCCGCGATGTTCGCGACGTCGACCTGAACGTTGCTGACCGTGCCTCCGAGGGTATCAGCTGCTCCGTCGCAGCGTTCTTCCAGTCCGGTGTTGCCGGCTTCATGAATGATGCAGATGACGTTGCTGACGCCGGCTACGGCGAGTTGCTCGCCCGCGCCCTGGCCGGCGATGAACTCACTCTGACCGATGTGAGTCTGAGCACCGAATTCCTTGGACTGGTCGAGGCCGGAGTTGATGGTAATTACCGGAATTCCGGCGGCGACCGCCTTTTCAACTGCATTCTGGACACCGTCGGGGTTGGCCATCGAAACGATAAGGCCGTCCGGATTCGTGGCGATGGCTGCGTCGATCAGCTGGCTCTGCTTCACCGGGTCGCCATCGCCCTGGTACGTGACAGTCACCCCGAGGTCGGTGCCGGCCTGCTCGGCGCCGCTTTTGACCACGTCCCAAAAGGTATCCCCCGGGGAGCCGTGGGTGACCAGGGCGATGACAATCTCAGCGGATGCGGCGGTCATCGTGTCTCCTGAGGTGGCCGTGCATCCAGCCAGAGCCAAGGGAACGACGATGAATGCGGCGAGCCAATTTCTGTTCTTCTTCATATCTGCAACCTTCGTTGCATTTATTCTCGCCTGTCGATCATGAAATCGACGCACTCAATCCAAATCACAACCTCCGGTCCGATACTTTCTCGACAGAGCCGACGCCTGTTCCTCGGCACGCGACTCGTATTTTGGCGACCACTACCGTGTCCCGCGCTCCTCTGCAACCGGCACCCCGGCGAGGGCGACGCTCAACGTACCGACCGCGACGCGAAGCCCTTCGAGCTGGCCCAGGGACGCGTCCTCGTGCTCGATGGCGAGGTCGGTCTCGGGAGCAACCCGGGCGAGCGTCGCGACGAAACGATTCCAAAAATCCTGGTCGTGTCCGAGGCCAACGGCCACGAAATCCCACGCTGAGTCTTTCGGCCATTCGCACAGCGTGTATTTACCGCCGAGAGACAGCGGATGCTCCGCTGCGGGTACCCGACGAAACCGGTCGTCGAGCACACCGTGAATACTGACCGCCTCATTGATTCGAATGTCTTTGGCGGCAGCACAGTAGACCAGCTCACCGAGGTATTCCATAGCCTTGATCGGATCGATCTGTTGCCAGAACAAGTGTGAGGGGTCCATTTCGGCCCCCACGTGGGTCGCATCGATGGCATCGACCAGGCGCATGAGTGTCGAGGGGTTGAACACGACGTTTTGCGGGTGCATTTCGATGGCTACCTTCACGTCGTGCGCTGCGGCAAACTCGTTAACGCGGCGCCAATAGGGAATCACCACGTCGTGCCACTGATAGTCGAGGGTGTCCATATCAACGCTGTTCCACGGGTTGACCGCCCAGGCCGGGCGCAGTCCCTCGTCGTGCGCCGCTGGCAGCCCCGACATCGTGATCACGCGTTTCACTCCGAGTCGGTGCGCCACCGAGATGGAGGTGAAGACATCCTGCCCCTGAACCAGGCCGACCTCAGGATCGGGATGGAGGGGGTTTCCGTTGCAGTTCAGAGCGGTGAGCTTGATGTTTCGTTCGGCGAACAAGCCGAGATAGTTGTCTCGGGCGCTGTCACTGGACATGACAGCATCGATTGGTAGATGCCGCGACGGGAGAAATCCGCCGGAGTTGATCTCAGCACCGTTCAAGCCGAGGTCAACCAGGGCATCGAGAGCCTCCGGCAGTTCGCGGTCGTGCAGGATTGCTGTGTATACGCCGAGTTTCATGTTCATCTCCAGGAGTGATAGTTCGCAGTAGGTCTGAAATCTGTTGCCGCACAACTGACAAAGGCCCCGACGTTTCCGCAGGGGCCGCTGTCAGCAAATTCTTTTCCTAGAACGATCCCTCACGGAATCGCGCTAGACCCACTGCGCCCTCGACAACGGCGGCGGTCAGTTCCTCGACGCTCGTGTCTTCGCGACGGGCGTCCAAGATCTTCTTGCCGTGGTTCATCACGATGTGACGGTCACACACCTGGAAGGCGTGGTGCAGGTTGTGGGTGACGAGCACGGAGCTCACCCCTTCGCCCTTCAGCTGGGTCAGGTAGCCCAGCAGCGCCTCGGTGGCACGAACGGCCAGAGCCGAGGTGGGCTCATCGAGAATGAGCAGACTGCGCTTGAAGTGCACCGCCCGGGCAATGGCGACGGCCTGCGCCTGACCTCCCGAGAGTGAACTCACCAGCTGCTTGGGGCTCTTGATTCCCTCGATGGTGACGACGCTGTCGAGAACTTCGGCAGCAACGGCATCCATTTCTTTCATCTTCATGAAGCCGAACCGGTTGGTGACTTCACGGCCCATGAAGATATTGCGGGTAATCGTCATCTGGGGAACGAGGGCGGAATCCTGAAAGATGGTTTCCACACCCAACTTCTCGGTGACGTTTCGGTTCATTTTTTCGATCTTCTGGCCGTCCCAGAAGAAATCGCCGACGGTCGAATCCACGACGCCCGACATGATCTTGACCAGGGTGGACTTTCCAGCACCGTTATCACCGAGCAGGCCGACAACTTCGCCCTTGCCAATTTCAAACGACACGTCCTTGAGTACCGTATTGGGACCGTATTTCTTGGATACGCCCTCGATTCGAAGCAGTGCCTCGCTCATCGCGCTTTCCCTTCCATGAGCTTGTTGAAGATCGCCGCGATAACGATGGTGACGCCGACGAACAGGGTGATGTAAAAGCCAGGTGCCTTGGCGAGCAGAAGTCCGTTACGGATGAGTTCGATCAGCGCAGCACCAACGATAATGCCGATAACACTGCCGCGCCCACCCGTCAGCGATGTGCCACCGACGACTGCGGCGGCGATCGCAAAGAGCGTGAAGTCTTCGGTGGCGGTACCACCGGGCTGAATCGACGAGGTGCGCACGGCAATCAGGATGGCTGCGAAGCCGACCAGCCCGCCAAAAATGGCGAACGACATGAGCTTGACGCGTTTGGTCTTGATCGAGATGGCCTCGGCCGCGGCCGGGTTGCCACCAACGGCGAAGATGTGGTTGCCGAGTTTGTGGCGGTGCATGAAGAACCAGGCCAGAACACCGATGATCAGCAGCCACACCAGCTGGGACCGGAACGAACCGAAGTTGTGTGCGAACAGGTACTCCATGGTGCCTTCGCGCGAGGTCGTCAACGCGGCGGGTGAGGTGCCGTTGATGAAGATGCCGGCACCCATCCAGAAGAAGCTCATGCCCAGCGTGGCGATGAAGGAAGGGATCTTCGTGTAGACAACGATAATGCCGTTGACGAGCGCTACGGCGACACCCGTGGCAATGCCAGCAGCAATGCCGAGCCACAGTCCGGCGGCTTCCGAGGTCTTAATGAACACGATGGCGCTGAGCGTGATGTTCGCGCCCAGCGAGAGGTCGAATTCTCCGGCAATCATCAGGATGCCAGCGGCGAGCCCGAGGATAGCCAGCACTGGCACACTCTGCGAGATCACACCCGATAAGTTGTTCGGGTTGAGAAAGGCGAAGCCGGTCGGGGAGATCAGGCTTGCGGTGACATATCCCGCAAGGAGCACGATCAAAACGATGCTGATTTCGAGTGCGCCACGACCGCGAATGAACTGTAGGTTGTAGTTCATCCGGCCGAAAAGCGAATCTGGCTCACCGGACGGCTTGCGCTTGAGCGAGATAGCCTCGGTCGGAAGCGGCACTTCGAGGATGGGGCCTCTACGGCCGGGGGTTTTGTCTGACATGGCTTCTTTCCTTTGAGCACACGAGATGAAGGTGCCGGGAAGTTTTTGAGGTGTGGGGTGGAACCAGGGCCGATCGACGAGCTGACGATCGGCCCTGGCCTCTGTGATTGAACTACAACCGCGTGGAGCTACTGACTAATGCCAGCCATGCCGCGCCACTAACTACCAGCGGATGCCCTGAAGGTCCTTAGCTTCGATGTTGTCGACGTTATCCGTGGTGATCAGACCGGTACCACCGGAGTTGATGTTCGCCGGCGAGAAACCGAAGTCCAGCGAGAGGACACCCTGCATGGTGGACTGGAAGCCCTGAACGTAGCCCTGCTGGTCAGCCGTTGCGAGGATGACGCCATCCTTCAAACCCTGAACGATCTGCGGAGCGGTATCAAAGCCAATGATCGACACATCGGAGAGACCGGCTGCTTCAAGAGCGGCGGGCAGGTTACGGTGCGGGGTGCCACCGACGGGGATAACAGCCTTAACATCGGGGTTTGCAACGAGCCAGGAGGTCAGCGCGTCGAGAGCACCGGCATCGTCGCCACCCACTCGAAGCCACTGCTCCTGCGGAAGAACGCCTATGCCAGCCGCGTCGAGAACGTCGAAGGCTCCGCCACCACGCTGCAGTGCGTAGGGCTGGTCGGGCTCTTCAGCCGTGATGAGCACCTTGTCACCGGTCGAGACCTTGCCGGAGTCGAGAAGCGCCTGGCCGACGATGCCGCCGACTTCATAGAAGTCCTGGCCGACAAAGCCGGAGACGCATTCACCGGCAGTATCGGGTGCTGGAACATTGTACGAGATGACGGTGATTCCGGCATCGTGTGCCTGGCAGGCAACGTCAACCCAGGCTTCGCCCTCGTTGAAGGGCATGAAAATCACCGCCGGGTCAGTGGCGATTGCGGTCTGAACCAGGGTCACCATGGTGGCGGGGTCGGCGTCAGCCGTCTGGTGGGTGAGGTTGAGGTTACCGAGCTTGGCGGCATCCTCTGCACCGGCAAGGATCTGTGCCCAGAAGGCGTCTGATGCCGGGTTGTAGTAGGTGATGAAGTACGCGTCGCGGTTTTCGCCGCGGGCTCCGAATCCGGACTCGAGGCCGGAAGCGCTGGAGTCGGCCGCTTTTGTTTCAGTTCCACTTGCGGTACAGGCTGCCAAGCCGAGCATTGCCGTGCTCGCGATAGCCACGGCGACCAGGCCGCGCTTGGTGTTGAGAGTGAGTTTCACGTCGTTGTGTCCCTTTCAAAAGAACGGATTGTGAGTTGTGCGCTCCTGCCGGGGGAAGGGCAGCTGCACTGCAAATGACTGGCGGTAGCGGGGGACCGAGTGACGACAGATTCTTTGTTAGGACATTCTTACGTCATAAACTCGAGCGGCACAAGTCCTGAAATTATCGAGTTGGGCATCCGTTATCAAACGGTGACAAATGGAGCGGTGATTTGTGCAGACACGCGGCGTAGCGACCGGGACGTTACGATGACCTTTGCGTCGAAAGGAACCACAGTGACCGACCAATCATCGCCGACCGCAGGTCTGCGCCCGGCGACCATGGCCGATGTCGCGCAGCGGGTCGGAGTGTCTCGCCAGCTCGTAGGGCTCGTGTTTCAAAATGCCACGGGAGTCGGTGCCGATACCCGGGAAAGAATCCTGGAAGCCGCTCGGATTCTTGGCTACAGTCCAAACACGGCGGCCCGCGCCTTGCGCGCCGGTTCGACCAAATACATCGGGGTCATCTTCGATCCCGCTCACTCGGCCCCGGTCGAGATCATCGAATGGCTCTACGCCGTCGCTCACGAATCCGGCTACCGGCTTGTGGTCAGTGCGCTCACGCCGATTAGGGACGAAAGCGAGGCGATAACCGAGATCGTCGGCCATCGATGTGAGGCGCTCATCCTGATTGCCCCGCGTTCCTCACCGGAGCTACTGCGCCGCGCCGCCGGACAGATTCCCATTGTGGTCATCGGCCGGGGCATCCCCGACTGTGACTTCGACCTCGTCCGTTCGCAGGGCGACAGCGGAATCGAATCCGCCGTTATGCACTTGGCCGGCCTCGGCCATACCGAAATCGTGTACGTGCACGGCGTCGACATGCTTGACGGCACGCTGCGGCTCTCCGGCTACCGTGCGGCCGTGCAGCGACTCGCCCTCACCGAGCAGATTCTCGAAGTTCGGGGCGACTACACCGAAGAATGCGGGGCTAGCGCCGCACGCATCCTCCTTGCCGGCGCGGTGCTCCCGACCGCCATTGTCTGCAGTAACGACCAAGCCGCCCTCGGCCTCAGTTACACCCTTGCGGCCGCCGGCGTGCGCATTCCAGCTGATGTCTCGATCACGGGATTTGATGACAACCGCGTCGCCCGGTTGTCGTTCATGAACCTCACGACGGTGCGTCAAGACCCCCGAGAGGTCGGCGCGGCTGCCATGGCCGCGGCCATTACTCGAATCACCGACACGGGTGCCGCAGGCTCGCAAGTCTTCACGAGTGCCCGGCTCGTCGTCCGCGGCAGCACGGCCGTGCCGTCTCGGTAGCCCGCGCGGTTACACCAGCACAAGTAGTTCGCGAGCCCATTCGACCGCGCCGTCATTCGGAAGTGATCCGTCGCAGGCGTCATGACGACCGTATACTCCTACCCGTTTCGCCCCGAGTTCGGTGAGTCGGCGGTCAATGATTTCGCTGCCTTGACTGTAGGTCTCATACGTGCTGTTGCCGAGACCGAACATGGCGTAGCGGATACCCGACAAATTCGGCCGCTCGCTGTTGAGCGCTTCGAACAGGGGCGTCGCCCCGCCTGGGAGTTCTCCGTCGCCGTGCGTGGAGCACACGACGAGGTAGAAATTTTCGGCATCGAAATCGGCGACGTCGAAATCTGACATGTCGTAGACGGAGACCTCCCGCTCTCCCTCCAGCTCGGCGGCCAGGTCTTCGGCGACCAATTCGGCATTGCCGGATTCGGTTCCGTACAAGATGACAGTTGTGCTCATGAGCGTTCCTATGTTAAAGGTCGTGCGGGCGAGGGCGATGCGGGCAGTTCAGAGTCGGGAGGTTCAGTCCGGAAAACCCGGGCTTTCCCGGGAAAAATTCGCCAGCGTCGGCAGCTGCACCGATGACATCAGCCACCATCTTCGCGTCAGTGCGGTTGGCAGGAATGGTGCCCTGCGGCCCGCGACGGAGCCAACCGACGCAAAACAACCCCGGTCCGAGGCGTCCGATATCGAGGTCGCTATCGTGCGACTCGTGGGCCTGGCGACGCACTGGGGCATCTTCTGCTTCGAAGAAGCCAATGGCGGTCAACACTGAGTCGACGGCGAGCCGGAGCGAGGACTGGATACCATCGGCACTGCGAAAGATAAGGGCCTCAACGGTGTCGTCGCCTTCGATCCGCTCCGGCACCCAACCAAAATGAAATTGTACCGTGCGGTCAGAGCCCGCGGCAGCATCCGTATTTTGAGCGCCGTCAACGGCCGATGCGGCCGCGAGCAGGTTAAGAAGCGCGTCACATTTAGCCGAGTCCCGAGGCTCCGTGTCGGCGTCGTGGAGTTCACTGGGATCGGCCAGAAAACGCACGTTGGGAATTCTCGCCAACTCGCGGATCATCGCAGGATCGAATTGTGCTCGTGAGAGGCTGGATCGTCCCACGATGTCGATGTGCCGCACCGGCCCGGCAGCGATGGCATTGACGACTTCATCGGCCACGCCATGGCCACGAAGTTCCTCCGGCGACATCAGGAACATTCGGAGCAGGTCAACGGCCACATTGCCCTGCCCGACGATCGCGATACGCGAGCCGAATACCACACCGTTGGCACTCTCGTCGGGGTGACCATTGATCAGGCGGGTGACTCGTCCCGAACCGTATATTCCAGCCAGAGCCGCACCGGTGACGTCGGCGCCGGCCGGTAGAGTCGTGGCCCGGGGAGCGTTGCTGGTGGCACCGGGGATTTCGAGGGCTCGGTCGGCAGAGAGGCCGGTCGCGAGCACGGTAACGTCAAAGGCTTCACGCAGCTGGTCCACCGTGATGTGCCGACCGATTTCGGTCCCGCCGACAAAGCGCACCCCACTCTGCTCAAACAGGCGGTCGAACTGCCGGGCCACCGCTTTCGTGCCGGTGTGATCGGGCGCCACGCCGTAACGCACGAGTCCGTAGGGAAGATCCAAACGATCGAAGATCACGATTTCGGAAGTGGGCCAGCGCTTGCGCAGGAAATGCGCGACGTAACAACCCGACGGTCCACTGCCGACGATGGCGATGGAGTGCGTCGCGGGGGCAAACACGGCTAACTCCCCGTTAACGGTCGAGAGTTCACTCCTGTGCATACGTGCTGCCCCTTGCAGTGTTCGTAGGCTAAATAGAACTTTGTCAGGTCAACATAGCATGATTTATTAGCACGTGCTAGTGTTTGATGAAATCGCCGGTACAGAGCCGACGCGAATCGTGACAGTTGCACCCATCAAGCCGTGAGCTTGAGAACTTGACCACTGAGCCACCCGACCAGAAACTCGCGCAGAAGACCGCTGCTGGATAGATCCAGACGTCGCGGGTCCGGGCCAAAAATTCCCCACAACGGATGGGCGGAGTCATGCCGGTGCCGACCCTGATCGTCACCGGCCGGGTCAACTGCCGGATGCATGTCTGCGGGCGGCAGTCGGTCGAGGTGTACTAAATCGGGCCAGAACGAGTGCAGCAGAGTGGTTTCGAACACCCCGGCATGGTCGGGAGCGAGAGGCGCCTCGGTACACCGGTTGACACCGGTAGCCAAAACCCGCATGGTGTGAGTTCCCTGCGTGTTCCACTCGGCTGCCAGCCCGTCGATGAGATCGAGCTGTTCGTCGGGAAAATGACCGGTGAACAGAACAGTTTTCCGCACACCGAAATCAGACAATCGTTGCAGGGTGTGGTGCACGTTTGATCGGATTGCTGTAGCTGTTGGCATCATGATCGTCCACGGGTAGGCGGAATGCCCTCCTCCCGTGCCTTGGTACAGCGGAGGGAGGACCAGACCACCAGTCCGTTGAGCAGCGTCAATACACAGCCCGTGGGCCGTTAGAGCGTCCAGACCGACCGGCAGATGCGAACCATGAAATTCAATCGTCCCCAGCGGTAAATACACGATGGACGCAGCAGCCAAAGCTGCGTCAAGTTCGGCGGGCGAGAGGTACTCGACTTGAACTTGTCGAAGTTTCGCATCTCTCATTTGTAGTAGTTTCTGGGCCAGTTGTGCTCCGCAAGCTGGTCGAGCAGTTCCGGGGGGAACGCCTGGCCATCGGAGTACGAGGCGTTGCGCTCGACGTTTTTCTGCGTGCTCATGCCCGCGATCACGGTCGAGACGTCGGGTGAACTCAGGGTGTATCGCATAGCAGCCTCCGCCAGGGTGAGGTAATACGGCGCGCAGATCGCTTTCAACGCTTCGACGCGTTTCAAAGTTTCGGTGAACCGTTCACCGCGAAACATCTGGTGCTGCTGCGAGCCGACCTCCCACGAGTCATAGGTTGAGGGAGTCCACGCACCGCTGAGGGAGCCCGAGTCGAAGGCGACCCGGTCAATGAACGCGGTCTTCGTTCGCGCTCCTGCCCGAAATAAATTGGTCACTGGACGTTGTTCGAATAAGTTGAAAATGACCTGGATGGAGTCAACTAGTCCGAGATTCGCAAGATTCACTCCTTCATCGGGGCGGTAGTCGCGAATGGAAACCCCGATTTTGTCTATCTTGCCCTCAACCCGCAGGGCATTGAGGGTTTCCAGCCAATCCAGGTTGTTCAGTCCGTCGGTGACCCAGCAATGCAGTTGAAGGAGATCAAGCCGTTCAACGCCAAGCCGGGTCAACGCGAGCTCGACGCCGTTGCGCAGATGCCACTCGGGGTAGCGGCCACGCATCTTGGGGTTGTCTTCGTCGGCGTTCGGCCAGCGAGTTGGCTGAATTTTGGTGGCAACGTAGATGCGGTCCCCGTCCCAGCGGCGAAGAGATTCGCCGATCACTTCTTCGCTGTGGCCAGCTCCATAGAACTCAGCGGTGTCGACAAAGTTGATGCCAAGGGTGTACGCGGCCAGAAGGGTCGCAATCGACTCTTCATCGTCGACCTGGCCCCATTGGCCGCCGAGCTGCCATGCGCCGAAGGAGATCTCGCTAACATCCCATCCTGTTCTACCAAAAGAGCGATATTGCATGGGGTTTACCGTCCAATTCCTAGAGTGAAGTGCTGATGGACGACGCCGCTGCCGGGCGCGGCGAATTCGACAGGGAGAGCGGAGAATCCGCGCACCAACTGCTTCACCCAGCGTTCAGGGGAGCCGACAATGCGAATATCAGGTCCGGCCAGCAGCTCCTCGACCATGATTTTTGCTGCCATGCGAGCGAACGGCGCGCCCATACAAGCGTGAATACCTTCACCGAACGACATGATGCGGTTCTTCGGCGTGAACTCCCGACTGATGTCGAAAACGTCCGGATCTGGATACACGCGTTCGTCCCGGTTCGCTGACCCCTGCAAAAACATCACTCGGGAATCGGCCGGAATCGTGACCCCGGCGATCACGATCTGCTCCGTGGTTTGTCGCGACACATTTTGTCCCGGCGTTTCGTAACGTAAGGTCTCCTCAACAAACGCTGTGATCAACTCTGGGTGAGAGCGCAAATGTCCTTGCAGGCGCGGAAATTTATCCAAGACATAAACCAGGTTGGTGAGCAGGGCTGCCGGGGCATCGCTGGCGGCAGAGAGGAGGAGATGGGCTAAACCGTCCTGCTCAGCTTCAAGTACTTTCCCCTTCTGGGAGGCCAGCAAAATCTGGGTGTACGCATCGGAGCCAGTTGTCTCGGCGCCAGCCTCGATTGCGTCACGACGTTGGGCGAAACGACGCGCTAGAAGCTCTTCGGTTTCGCCATTCGCTACCGCCGCGTCAACCGGGATGCCGTACTTGCCCACCGTTCGTTCCATCGCCCGCCACAGGTGTTCCACGAACGCGGTGTTGTCCTCTGCCGGTGAGCCGAGCAAGGAGATACCCATACCAATGGACATGGGCAGGGCGAAATCGGTGGCAAAATCGCCGCCACCCTTGGCCTGCATGTCGGCGAGAAGGCTCTGCGTGAACGCACGAATGCCGTCTTCTTTGGCCAAGATTTCGCGGGCTGCAAAGGTACGGCGAATGGCCGCCCGCAAGTTCGTGTGGCGGGGAGGGTCTTCGGCGACGAGCATTCCGGCCCCATAGGAGTCGTGTGTTCCATCGATATCGTTCCCGAGACCGTTGACCAGCTGGACATTGTTGGCCAAGCCGGCACGAACGTCGTCGTATCGGGAGACAACATAAATTTCCCGGTCCCGATTGAAATACACGGGGGCGGCATCCCGCAGCCGCTTGTAGGTGTCGTAGGGGTAGTCATACACCGCGTAGGACAACGGGTCGTAATCCACCGTGAAATCCAACGGCCCAACACCGCCTTGTTTAGTGACCGTCTCTGTTTCCAGCGACCTGGCCGGATCATCAATTGCTTCAGAAAGACTGAGTTCGAGATGCGAACAGCCGGGCCTGGCGACTCGTAGCTGCGGATTTTCTGTCATGGCGCTCCTTCGCGACAATGTTGGGTGACGGCGTGATCAATCACACTTGGGTGAGAGGAACGCTGCGGTTGGCCAGCGAACCGTAGTCGGGAGGGCGTGGAGTCCCACTCGAAGCCGTCGTGCCGCCGTCGACGGGCAGTATGACACCCGTGATATAGGCGGCGTCGGGACTTGCCAGAAACAAGGCGGCCCTGGCGATGTCATTCGGTGTCGCGGGTCGTTCCAGTGCCAGACGGTCGCGCAGCGCTGACCAGAAAACCGAGTCATCCAGTCGTTCCTGCGTCTGCTGAGTCGATGTGAAAGCCGGCGCAATGGCGTTGACTCGCACACCGTCACGACCCAGATCGAGTGCCAGGCTTTGCACAAAGGCATTGACAGCTCCTTTCGTTGCGTTGTAGCCCACCTGTCGCCAGTCACCACCCATGCCGGCGATTGACGAGATCGCTGTGAACGACCCACGGGACTTGCGCAGCGCCGGTACAGCGGCTCGAGCCAGGTGGATCATTCCGTCAATGTTGATCGACCGCATTCGCTCCCACGATTCATTCGTGAGTTCGTCAATGGTTCCAGGCTCACACAGGCCGGCGTTGGCAATAACGGTATCCAGTCCGCCCCAGATCTCCGTGGCGGCGCGCACTGCCATTTCGACATCGGCGCGTACCGCCATGTCGCCCTCGATGATCAGGGAACAGTCGGAGGTGAAGTCCTTCACCGTCTCGCGGAGCGCCTCCGCGCGGCGACCCGCAACAGTTACTCGTGCGCCCTGTTCGAGAAATGCCCGCGCAATCGCGCGTCCAATCCCCGACCCCGCGCCGGTGACCAGAAGACGAGTTTCGTCATAGGGATACCTGGCCCACGCGATCATAATGCATCCGTTTTAAGATAGAGATTCATTTGGTAAAGCAATGGTTTCACCAGCGCGCGTGAAGGACATTTGCCATTCATGACTTCCTCGGATTCCCTTTAAACCGGCGCATGCATCTAGGCGATCGAATCCGTCATCACTTCGCGCTGGTAGATAGCGGTCGCGGCGGCGGTTTCGTCCTCGGCGAAGACACTTGAGACCATGACCGTGTCTGCACGGTCGAGGAATCCAATTTCCTTCAGTCCACCGAAGAATTCGCTCCAGTTCACGTCGCCGTCGCCGATTTTCAGGTGTTGGTGCACCCGCACGGCATTGCCGGGCGGATTGGTGATGTAGCGCAGGCTGTGCGACGCCGTGTGATCCATGGTGTCGGAGACATGCACCAGGCCGAGCTTATCGCCGGCGGCGCGCATGATTTCGAGTGGGCTATTGCCGTAGTGAAACGTGTGCGAGGCCACGTAGACAAACCCGAAGTTTTTCGAGTTGATGCCGCGAATCACGCGCAGCGCGGCAAGGCCGTCTTCGACGAAATCATCGGGATGCGGATCGATCAGTACCCGGATCCCTTCCTTCTCGATCGTCGGAACGAGCTCCTCCATCGAGCGATAGAAGGCCCGCTCCGACTGTTCCGCCAGTTCAGGCCGACCGTTGAACTCGGTGTTCATTGTGTCGACCCCGAGTTCGACCGTGATCTCGATGGCGCGTTTCCAGTAACGCACCGCCGCTTCCCTGGCATCTTCGTCGGGACCCGACCACCGCAAGACCGGCAGAACGGATGCCACGCCCACTCCGACATCCGTGCACGCCTTTTTGAACGCCTGAACAAGGTCGTCGTCCGCCTTCGGATGGTTGAAGAACGGGATGAAGTCAGCGTGCGGCGTCAGCTGCAGCCACTCATAGCCGAGGTCAGCCGCGAGACGGGGAAACTCCAGCAGGGAGTGCGAGTGGTGGAACGGGGTGGGGTCGAGTGCGATCTTCACGGTGGCCTTTCGAAAACGGGTAGGTGAAGGCTAGTTGTAGAAGGCGGGTCGCTCGACGTACACAACGTCGACCAGTTCGCTCGTAGTCAGGGCTGTCACGCCGGCCGCGCAGGCTGCGGAGGCGAGGTAGCCGTCCCAGGCGCTCGGTCCGTCGATCTCGCCGCGTTTGGTGGCGTTTACCCAGCGCTGGATCTGGTTGTCGTAGGCGGCGGCGAACCGGGTTTTGAAGCTCGCGTTCTCGACTCCACCGTAACGGCCGTCCTGCCACAGGGTCATTCCGGCGGTGCGGCCGATCTCGGCGATTCCCTTTTGGAAGACGGCCTCGGTCTTTACTTGGTAGCCGAATTGCACGCTGACGTTCATCTCGACATTGGCCAGCACACCGCTCTCCGTGTACAGCAGCACGAAGATTGGTTCGTTGAGGTGATCGGGCGAGAGCGTGTTGCGCTTGCCGTGCTTGACCTCGATCGCGACAATCGGCGAGTCGGTGAGAAAGCGCACCACGTCGATCTCATGCACGACGGAGTCTTCGATGAGCATGCTGTTGGTGTAAGAGTCGGGCACCATCCCGTTGCGGTGAGCGCAGTTGAGAGCCAGCAGCTCCCCCGCCGTGCCGGCGACGATCAAGTCGCGCAGCTCAATGTACTCCGCGTCGAACCGACGCATGAAGCCCACCTGGATCAGCTTGTGACCAACTACAGCACCGGCCGCCTGCTCCGCTTCGAGGATGCGCAGTGATGCCTCCGGAGTTGGCGTCAGCGGCTTCTCGCACAGAATCGGGATGCCCGCCGCGAGGGCGGGAAAAAGGACCGGCTCGTGAAACTGGCCCGGGGTGGCGATCAGTACGGCATCGACGACACCGGCAGCGAGGGCGTCTTCCAGCTTTGTGAAGTGCATAGCACCGGGAGCGTGCGCGAGGGCGGCCTGAGCTCGACTCTCATCGGGTTCGACGATAACGCTGACGCGAGCGCCGGCGATACGCTCGGTGATGCGGATGACGTGGTCGGCCCCCATAAGGCCGGCACCGACGACGGCAATTTTCAGATCAGGCATGATTTTTCCTTCGAAACGTTTGGGTGGGCATAGAACGGATACTGCGGGGCTAGCGGATGCGCGCGGCCCGGGTGCAGCTGAAGATGTGCTCACGAGTGCGCTGGGCGATCGGGAACGGAAAGTCGATGGCGCAGCCGTACATGTCCTGCTCGATGATGGCGAACATCTCGGGGTTGATTTCGGCAGCTTTTTCAATGATCGGTGCCAGCTCCGGCACGCCCTCGAAGCCCGGTTCCGTCATGACTCCCAGCGCCACGGCCTCGACGAACGGCAGGTCGTTTTTTAGCACATCGGCCAAGATGTTGGGTTCTACCTGCTTGAGGTGCAGGTAGCCGATGCGATCCGGGTAGGCCGTCATGAGCTTGACGTTGTCACCGAGGTAGTACGCGAAGTGTCCGGTGTCGAGACACAGGTTGGTGAAGGCCTGGTCGGTCTCCTGAAGAAAGCGTTCGACCTCGCGGTAGGTGCCAACGTGGCTGTCCGCGTGCGAGTGGAACTGCTGCTTGATTCCATACTGCTTCAAGCAGGGCCTGGCCGAGCTTGTCGTGGCCGGCGGAGAGCTTCTTCCACTGGTCGCTATCGAGGTTTCGCGATTCGAGCACCTCGGCCGTGGCATCGGAACGCCACAGGTCCGGAATCACAACGAGGTGTTCGACGCCCAGCTGCGAGACCAGCCCGGCAACGTCGAGCGCCTGGTCCCAGGCCCGCTTCCATTGGTCTTCACCCTTGTGAAAACCGGTGAAGACGGTTCCAGCCGACAGCTTCAAATCTCTCTTAGCCAGCTCATCGGCGAGCTGCGCCGGATCGGTGGGGAGGTAGCCGAACGGGCCGAGTTCCAGCCAGTGGTAGCCGGCCGCCTGCACCTCATCGAGAAAGCGTTCCCACGGAATCTGCTTCGGGTCGTTCGGAAACCATACGCCCCACGAGTCGGGAGCGGTGCCGATGCGAATCTGGGATTCCGACATGACTAGTTGTTCCTTTCGAGGGCGCCGTTGCCGAGGAGCGGCTTCTGGCGGGACCGGTGGGCAAGATATTCGGTGCGGGCCTGCTGCGTACTTGGCAGGGAGGAGACGGCGGCGACGGGTACGTCCCACCAGCCTTCGCCATCGGGTGCATAAAGCCTGGGGTCGTTGTTGATGTGGATCATGGTGGCGCGGGTCGAAGCCTTGGCGGTCTTCATCGCGGCTGAGAGATCGGCGATCGCGTTGGCACTGGGTTCGATGGAAATAACGTCCAGGCCGTAGCTGGCGGCGTTCGCGGCCAGGTCGATCGGCAGAATCTCACCCTGCTCGAAGTTGTTACCCGCCTTGTCCTGATAGCGATAGAGGGTTCCGTAGCGTTGCGATCCGACGTCCTCGCTGAGGTGTCCGATCGAGGCGTAGCCGTGGTTCTGGATCAGCACGATGATGAACTTGATGCCCTCGGCAACAGCCGAGACGATCTCGGAGTGCATCATGAGATATGACCCGTCGCCGACCATCACGATGGAATCGCGGGTCGTGTCGGCCCGAGCCACCCCGATGCCGCCGGCGATCTCGTAGCCCATACAGGAGAAGGCATATTCCACGTGGTAACCGAGGTCGTCGCGCACGCGCCACAGCTTGTGCAGGTCCCCCGGAAGCGAGCCGGCCGCACAGACGACGACGTCGCGGGGGTCGGAGGCCTGCTGTACGGCACCGATGATCTCCGACTGACTCGGAAGGGACCGACGGCGGTCCACGAAGGACTCGTCGACAGCAGTATCCCAGGTGACCTTCTGGCGCGTGTAGTCCGACTCGAAGTCGGCCGAAACATGGAAGCCCGTCAGGGCTGAAGTGAGCTCGAGCAGCGACTCGCGGGCATCCGCTACAACCGGAATGGCGCTGCCGTGCTTGAACGCGTCGAAGGAGGCAATGTTGATGTTGATGAAGCGCACGTTGGCGTTCTGAAAGGCCGTGCGGCTCGCGGCGGTGAAATCGCTGTAGCGTGTACCGATACCGATGATCAGATCAGCCTGGGCGGCAGCGCGGTTGGCGGCGGTGGTTCCGGTAGCTCCGACCGAACCGAGGTTCTGGGCGTGGTCCCAGCTGAGCGAACCGACGCCTGCCTGCGACATGCCCACCGGAATACCGGTATCTTCAACGAATTCGCGCAGGGCCGCGGTGGCATCGGAGTAGATCACGCCGCCGCCAGCGACGATCATCGGGCGCTGGGCCCGGGAAATCGCGCGGGCGACCTCGGCGATGACGCCGCGGTCGGGGCGGGGGCGACGGATATGCCATTCGCGGTCGGCGAGAAATTCCGCCGGCACGTCAACGGCCTCGGCTTGCACGTCTTCCGGCAGGGAAATAGTCACGGCGCCGGTCTCGACCGGATCGGTGAGTACTCGCAGGGCGCCGAGGGCGGCCGAGAACAGCTGCTCGGGGCGATTCACCCGGTCGAAGAAGCGCGAGAGCGGCTTGAAGGCGTCGTTGACGCTCATGCTCGCATCGTGCGGAAGCTCGAGCTGCTGCAGCACCGGGTCGGAGACGCGGGTGGCAAAGGTGTCGGAGGGCAGCAGAAGGACGGGGAGGCGGTTGGTCGTCGCGACGGCTGCACCGGTCAGCATGTTAGTAGCACCGGGGCCGACGGATGCCGCGCAGGCGAAGGTGGACCGGCGACGGGTCATGCGCGAGTAGGCGATGGATTCGTGCACCATTCCCTGCTCGTTGCGCGCCTGGTGATACGGCATCAGGGTGGGGTCTTCAACCGAGAGCTGCTTGAGGGCCTGGCCGATTCCGGCGACGTTTCCGTGGCCGAAGATGCCGAATGTGCCTACGATCGTGCGCTCACGCACCTCGCCATCGACCGTGTACTGGTGGGCCAGAAACTCGATGAGTGCCTGGCTGACTGTCATGCGACGGGTAGTCACTACGCTGTGTCCTTTCGGGGTGCTGCGGTGAAGTTAAGAAGTGTACGGAAGTCGGGAATCGAATTCCTGACCCACCCAGGTATCCCGGATCCAGCCGTGCGCCGGATCATCGCTGATGCGCCACGAACGGTCGGGATCCGGCCCGGCCATCACGTTGAGGTAGTAGAGGTCGTAGCCGGGGGCTGCGACGCAGGGGCCATGCCAGCCGAAGGGCACCAGCGCGACATCGCCGGTGTGCACCTCCGCCATAATGTCGATCGTGCCAGCCTCGGATGAGTAGGTACGCATCAGGCCGAACGGGCTCGCCGTGTCCGGCACGGGCTGGCCGCGCGTGACGCTGCTTTCGAAGTAGTAGATCTCCTCGAGCTTCGACTCCACACCGTCCCGGTATTCGTCGTGCTTGTGCGGCGGGTAACTCGACCAGTTCTCGGCCGGGGTGATCACTTCACACACGATCAACCGGTCGGCCGCGAGGCTCGCCGGCGTGCCGAAGTTGTGTACCTGGCGGCTCGAGCGCCCCGCCCCGCGCAGCTCGATTGGGACATCCGCTATCGGAATGTAGGCCACCGGAAACGCCTGGTCGGTCGGCGCCTCGGCCACCGCCACCCGGCCGGCACCCTCGATCGAGAGCGCGGTGCCGGTGGGCAGGTAAAGCGTGTCGGTGGGTCCGTGAAAAACGGATGCTCGCCCCGCGAGCACCTGCACGCGCGCCTCGGTCTCTCCCACGAGCGTGTAGCGCACCGTGAACGATCCGCTCAGGGGAACCACGATGCGTTCGACCGCTTCTGCGGCGAGTAACACGGAGTCTTCCACCTCGAGGGCCGCGACGCGGATGCCGGTATAGCGCCATCCACTGATAGCCCGGTCGACGACGGTTTCCCAGCCGTCGCGTTCGAGGGAGCCCCGCGCGTAGAACCAGTCTGCGGATGGCGTTGTCATCGTTAGTTGTTCTCGGGGAAGCCGAGGTTGATGCCGCCGTGGCTCGGGTCGAGCCAACGACTGGTGATGGCCTTGCCGCGCGTGAAGAAGTGCACACCCTCGACGCCGTGCGCCTTGGTGTCGCCGAACAGAGAGTTCTTCCAGCCGCCGAAGGAGAAGTACGACACAGGCACCGGGATCGGTACGTTGATGCCGATCATGCCCACCTCGATCTCGTTCTGAAAACGGCGAGCCGCGCCGCCGTCGTTGGTGAAGATGGCGGTTCCGTTGCCGAAGGCACCGGAGTTGATCAGGTCGACGCCCTCCTCGAAGCTCGCCACCCGTACCACCGAAAGTACCGGTCCGAAGATCTCTTCGGTGTATGCCTTCGACGTCACCGGCAGTGCATCGATCAGGGTCGGGCCGAGCCAGAACCCGTTCGGGTCGCCGTCCACCTCGATGCCGCGGCCGTCGACGACGATATTGGCACCGTCATCCTTGGCGATGTCGATGTAGCTCGCGACCTTGTCGCGGTGTACCTCGGTCACGAGCGGACCCATGTCGCAGGAGCGACGGCCGTCGCCTACGGTCAGGGTGTTCATGCGGGTGACGATCTTTTCGATCAGCACGTCGGCAACGGGTTCAACGGCGACGATCACGCTGATGGCCATGCAGCGCTCCCCCGCACTGCCGAAACCCGCGTTGATGGCGGAGTCGGCGACGAGGTCAAGGTCGGCGTCGGGCAGTACGAGCATGTGGTTCTTGGCTCCGCCGAGGGCTTGGATGCGCTTGCCGTGGCGGGTGCCGGTCTCGTAGACGTACTGGGCGATCGGGGTCGAGCCCACGAAGGAGATGGCCCTCACGTCGGGGTGCTCAAGCAGGCCGTCAACTGATTCTTTATCACCCTGCAGCACGGTGAAGACGCCGTCGGGGAGGCCGGCTTCCTGGAGCAGCTTGGCCATCCAGATGGCCGCGCTCGGGTCTTTCTCGCTCGGCTTGAGGATCACCGAGTTACCGGCCGCGAGAGCGAGCGGAAAGAACCACATGGGCACCATGGCCGGAAAGTTGAACGGGCTGATCACAGCGACGACGCCGAGCGCCTGGCGGGTAGAGTACACGTCGACGCCGGTGGAGACGTTTTCGGAGTAGTCGCCCTTGAGCAGGTGCGGAATGCCGCAAGCAAATTCCACGACTTCCTGGCCGCGGGAGATCTCACCGAGCGCGTCGGAGAGTACCTTGCCGTGCTCGCTCGTGATGATCTCGGCCAGCTCGCCCTTGCGGGCGTTCAGCAGTTCGCGAAAGCTGAACAGAACCTGCTGGCGCTTGGCCATGGACAGGTCGCGCCAGGCTGGGAAGGCAGCCTTGGCGCTGGCGATGGCGGTCGCTATTTCGGCTTGGTCAGCGAGCGACACAGTCTTGCTCACCGTTCCCAGGGCTGGATCAAAGACCGGCGCAATACGGCCGGAGGTTCCCGGCTGTTCCTTTCCGTCGATCCAGTGCGGGGCGGTGGCTAAATCCGTGGCTGTTGCGGGCATGGTTGCTTTCCTTGTGTACGAGAGTGGATGAGAGTTCTTAGGCGCCGTGCACGAGTTCGGCGGCGGTATCGATGGCTGTTTGGACGTTGCCGTCGCTCGGGTAGAGCAGGCTGCGGCCCACGACGAGGCCGCGCACGCCGGGAAGCTCGAGGGCGTTGCGCCAGGATTCGAAGGTTTCGGTCTGATCGCCGACCGGGTCACCGCCAAGGAGCAGGGTCGGCAGGGTGGTCGCCGCCATGACGCGAGCCATGTCGGCAACGACCGGCAGCTTCAGCCACGAGTAGGCACTGGAGTTGCCCAAGCCCTCGGCGATGGCGATCGAGAGGATGACGGCATCCGCCGTGAGGTCGTTCTTGACGCGACCGTCGACCCAGGAGCTCATGAACGGCTCCAGCATAATCGGGATGCCGGCCGCAGCCGCTTCGCTCACGGCCAGCGCTGTGGCCTCGAGGGTAGCGAGCGAGCCGGCATCTTCGAGGTTGATGCGCACGAGATTCTTGGCGAAGTCGAGACGGTCGCGCTTGATTTTGTCGATGTCGTAGGCGGTGTAGCGATCGTCCATCTCGAAGGAGGAGCCCCAGAGCCCGCCACGGTTCATCGACCCGACCACGACCTTGTCGTCGAGCAGCCCGAGCAGGGCCAGGTCGTCGATGATGTCGGGGGTGCCCAGCACGCCGTCGACGCCCGGGCGGCGCAGAGCTGTCGCTAGGCTCTCGAGCAGGGCGTAGCGGTTGGCCATGGCGTTGGCGTCCTTGCGCACGCCCAGGGCGCCACGAGCGCGGTGGTCGGCGGCCACGATGAACAGCCGGCCATCACCACGAATCAGCTCACGCCGGGTACGGCCGGCCAGAATCTCACCGATGCGCTCGGGGTGCGCCGCACGGGCGTCGCGCAGCGCGTCGAAGTCAAGCCTGGTCATGCCGGCAGTCCCTTCATTATCTCTTCAACCTCACTGGTTGTGGGCATGGCAGTGGAGCATTCGCGGCGGCCGGCGACGATGGCGCCGGCCACGTTGGCGAATTGCAGGATACGGCGGAGCGGCCAGTCCTGTAGCAGGCCGTAGCAAAGCGCCCCGCCGAAGCTGTCGCCGGCGCCGAGGCCGTTGACCACGTCGACGAAGTACGGCGGTACCTCGACGGTTTCGGTGCGAGTTTTTGCGAGCACGCCCTTAGGCCCCTGCTTGACGATGGCCAGTTCGATGCCACGCTCCAACAGCGCGTCGGCGGCGCGCAGCGGGTCGGTCTCGCCAACGGCGACTTCGCACTCCTCTTTGTTGCCGACAGCGACCGTGACGTGGCCGAGGGCCAGGGCTACCTGGGCGCTCGCCTCTGCGGGCGAGGCCCAGAACATGGGCAGATAGTCTAGATCGAGAATAGTCAGCGGGCTGCGTCCCCGGGCTTCCCAGGCTGCGAAATGAGCGGATCGGCTGGGCTCTTCGCTGAGACCGGTCACGGTCGACCAGTAGATGCGGGCATTCGCGATGGCGGTCAGGTCGAGCTCGTCGGCATGAATGACCAGATCGGGCGCTTTGGGCGCTCGATAGAAGTACAGGGGAAAGTCGTCGGGCGGAAAGATCTCGCAGAACACTACGGGGGTGTTGAGGTTGGCAACCCCAGAGACGAATTCGTCGCTGACGCCCAGGCGCACGAGCTCTTGGTGCACGTAGTTGCCGAAGGGGTCGTTACCGGTGCGGGTGATTACCGCCGAGTTCAATCCGTGGCGTGCGACGGCGACGGCGACGTTGGTCGCGCTGCCACCGAGATACTTGCCGAACGTTGACACGTCTTCGAGGCCGACACCATCCTGCAACGGATAAATATCAACGCCGACGCGACCTATGGTCAGCACATCGTGGGGGGTTCGCGGTGAAGTCGTCATACGTCGATGTACAACTTTCTGTACTAGTAGTGGTCGGCTTATCGCCGTTCCTCCACAGTAGCGCCCTCTGCGCTTAATGTCATGACATATTTACAATTAGATATTTCAGAGCGGATGCGGGATGGCCGGGTCGCCCTGATTTCGCGCGTCGGTCAATGGCGATCTAGACCGGCTCGATCAGCGGGAGGGCGGTGGGCGCCTTGTACAGACGTAGCCACAGCGGGTACAAAAAAACCCCCGAAACCAAGGGTTTCGGGGGCATTCGTTGCGGGGGCAGGATTTGAACCTACGACCTCTGGGTTATGAGCCCAGCGAGCTACCGAACTGCTCCACCCCGCGCTACAAATACAAATTTAGCACACCCCGAAAGCCCGGTCGACCACATTGGGTTGATATCACCCATTGAGCACCGAATTACGCTTCTCTTCTGGTATCAAACACCCGCGACCACAATGGCCGCAAGCCCCCTTTGGCAACGGTTGGCAATGGAGCTCAGCGGGCCCTCTGTGCACCGCGCCAATAACCGTCCACCCCCACCTCGCTTCTCGGGTGCGGACCGAACCACGCGCGAGCACCAGAGTAAGCCGGCAGCACCGCCACACGATCGCGGCGTAGAAGAAAAATCAATCAGATTGTCTCAATAACTTGACAGGCGCACTCCCTGGTAATGAACATTCGCGCGGCCAACTTCGAGGTCGACACCCCGTTGATTTTTCGCCATCGTTGAACGCCATCGTTGAATAATTGCAATCTGGCCGATTTAGGGCCCTGCAGCTACAGGATGGTTGGAGTCCGGAAATGCCGCAAGCCCTCACCCGAGAGAGTGAGGGCTTGCGGCAGTCGTCGTGCGGTCGGGCTACTCGCCAAGCAGGGCGAGCATGCTCGCGATCGTGTCTTCGAGCTTCGCGTCGGCGGTGCCGTAGTCGGCGAAGTTACCATCGGCGAGTGCGGCTGCCTTCTCCGCGAGCGCCGTCTTGGCGACGGCGAGCAGGGACTTGAGCTCGGCATCCGTTGCGGCATCACCGGTCGAACCGGCCGGTACGTCGGTGCTGCCATCGGTTGACCCGTCGGTGCTCGGGTCGGCCGGGCCGCCATTGTTCGTGGTGGCATCCTCGGGCACATCGGTGTCGCCGGCCGTGGCACCCGAGTCACCACCGAACAGCACGTCGAGGGCGCCGTCAAGGGTGTCCTCGAACGCGATCTGGTCACCGAAGGCGACGAGCACCTTTTGCAGCAGTGGGTAGCTGGTCTCACCGGTGGACTGCACGTAGACCGGCTGCACGTAGAGCAGTCCGCCACCGACCGGCAGGGTCAGCAGGTTACCGTTCAGCACGGTCGATGAGCCCTGTCGCAGCAGGTTGAGTTCGGTGGAGACCGTCGGGTCAGCGTTGAACACGTTCTGCACCTGGCCGGGGCCAGGAACGGTACCGTCCTTGGGCAGGTTCAGCAGCCTGAGCTGACCGTACCCGTCGGCGCGCACCCCGTCTTCCGCTCCTGCGTCGGCGTCTACGGCGAGATAGCCATAAAGCACGTTTCGGCTGGATTCGCCGGTTGCTTCCGGCTGGAAGGTCGTGTACAGCGAGAACGACGGTTTATCCGACCCCGGTACCTGCATGGTGAGGTAGTACGGCGGCTGCAGGGTCGGGTCGGTGGCGGGCGAGTCCGGGTCGTTGGGCGAGATCCAGGCGTCGTCCTTGGAGTAGAAGGAACCCGGGTCGGTCACGTGATACTGACCGAGAATGGAGCGCTGCACCTTGAACAGGTCGGCCGGGTAGCGCACGTGGCTCATCAGGTCGCCGCTCATCTCGCTCATGGGTTTGAGTGACGACGGAAAGATCTTCTGCCAGGTCTGCAGCAGCGGGTCCTCGTCGTCCCAAGCGTAGAGGGTGACCTCGCCGCTGTAGGCGTCGACGGTGGCCTTGACCGAGTTGCGCATGTAGTTGATGCTGTCGAGCGCATACGGCTGCGCCGGTGTCTGCGTATCGGCGATGGCCTCACTCAGGCTGACCGGGGTGGAGTACGGGTAGTCCGCCGAAGTGGTGTAGCCGTCAACGATCCACATGACCCGATTGTCAACGACGGAAGGATAGGCCTCGGAGTCGAGCGTCAGGTACGGCGCGACTTTCTGCACGCGGGTGACCGGGTCGCGGTCGTAGAGAATCTCCGACTTGTCGTTGACCGAGGCGGCCAGGAAGATCTGCTCCGACTGGAATTTCAGGGCGTAGATGAGTTTCTTGAACGCGTTGTCCAGTTTCGGCCCACCGTCTCCCGAGAACGTTGTGTAGGTCTGGCCAGCACCCTCTTCACCCGACGGATAGTCGAGCTCGATCGGATTGGCCCCCTCTTCGTCACCGACGATGGAATATTCGGGTGAAGTCTCGCCGAAGTAGATCCGCGGTTCGAAGTCGCCGAGCGCGCCGCTGGTGGGAATGCCGGATTCGAGGAACACCGGCTGTCCGTCGACCGAACGCTGGTTGCCGTAGGCGGCCACCATTCCGTAGCCGTGGGTGTAGACGGTCTTCGAGTTGACCCAGGTGTTACCGGTGTTCAGTCCGTCGATGTTGAGGTCACGCACGGCGACGACGGCATCCTGCGACACGCCGTCGATCACGTAGCGGTCAACATCGAGGTTGTCGGGGAACTGGTAGTACTGGCGGAACTGTTCTAATTGACGGTACGAGTCGCTGACCAGGGCCGGGTCGAGAATACGAATGTTGGCGGTGGTCGCGGCGTCGGCGCGCAGAGCGCCCGGCTCGGCGGTGGTCGTCGCGTTGTACGGGATCTCTTCGATGTCTGCGACATCGTAGGCATCCCGCGTGAGGTCGATATTTCGCTCGATATACGGTTCCTCGAGTGCCTTCGCGCTCGGCTCCACTTGGAAGCGCTCTACCACCCAGGGGTAGAGCGATCCGATCAGCAGGCTGGACACGATCAAAAGCGCGGTACCAATGACCGGCAGGCGCCAGCGGCCGATGATGGCCGTGAGAATGAAGAGCAGAGCGACGACGGCGGCGATGCCGGCGAGGATCGCTCGGCCGGGAATAGTCGCGTTGACGTCGGTATAACCGGCACCGGTGATCAGTGCGTTGTTGTTGGTCAGGGTGGAGTACTGGTCGAACCAGATACTCACGGCCTGCAGCAGCAGGTAGATGGCGGCCGTGACAGCAATCTGCACGCGCGCGGCCTTAGAGATGAGCACCTCACGCCCGGACACCCGAATGGACCCGTACAGGTAGCTGGTCGCGACCGAAACGAGCGCCGAAATCAGCACCACAGCCGATGCGAAGGCGAGCACGGACTGGTAAAACGGCAGGTCCATCAGATAAAAGGAGATGTCGAAGTTGAACTGCGGGTCAACCCGCCCGGTTTCGGTGCGGTTGAGCCACATCAGCACGGTCTGCCAGCGGGTGGCAGCGGCCACACCGGCAAACAGCCCGAGGAGGGCCGGAATGCCGTACATCGCGAGGCGACGCAGCGGCTCGATGACCTGCTGGTAGCGATCAAGTTGCGAGTTGAGCTTCGCGTAGACCGGGCGCAGGCGGTAGGCCAGCTGAATACTCACCCAGACCGGAACGGCCATCGCGACGAAGCCGATCAAGAACAGAACGGTACCGGCGATCCATTGGGTGGTCAGCACGTTGACGAACCCCAGCTGGTCGAACCACAGCACATCGGTATACAGTCCGGCGAAGATAAAGAACAGGATCACCAACCCCGCGATAATGGCTGCGGTAATTGCTAGCGGGGCTCGACTACGCCGTGGGGCGTTGTCGGCTGATGATGAAGTCACGAATTGGCCTCTTGCGCTCAGTTATTAGATACAGGGTGATCACTTGCTGCGTGATCAGGGTTTGCCACCATCATACTTTGGCGGCCCTGAGAGAGTCATCACTACTGCGCGTTGGCCGAGGCTCAACTGGCCGGGCAGCTCGGCAGGTCGCTCGTGTCGGCGCCGGTCTTGATCGCGTCGAGGGCGTTGAGCGCTTCGTCGAGGGTGGCGACCGAGAACACGGTCAGGCCGTCGGGGATATTGCCGGTTACCTCGTCACAATTCTCCGCGGGGGCGAGAAACCAGGTCGCGCCGCTCTCGAGCGCGCCATAGAGCTTTTGCTGGATGCCGCCGATCGGGCCGATGGCGCCGGACTGGTCGATGGTTCCGGTGCCGGCGACGTTCTCGCCGCCCTGCAGCTCGCCTGGAGTGAGCTTGTCGATGATGCCGAGGGCAAACATCATGCCGGCGCTCGGGCCACCGACCTTGTCGAGCTGAATCTGAACCTCGAACGGAAAATCGTAGGCGACCGACACGTTGATGCCGGCCACGATCGTGCCGTCGTTGTCGATCGGAGTGACCTCGACGGTCCGCGCGACGCCGCCCCGCACAACGTCGACGCTCGCAGCGGCCTCGGCGCCGTTGACCTGTAACGCGGCACGCAGTTCGGCGACGTTGGCCACCGGGGTACCGTTCACTGCGGTCACTTTATCGTCGGGTTCGATCAATCCCGCGGCCGCAGAACCTTCGGGCAGGCTCACCACAGACACCGTCGTGGGGTAGTCGTAGCCGAGATGAGTGAGTGCGGCGGCGATGGCATCCTGTTGGGAATTGATCATGTCGGCGCTGCTGCGAGCGTCGCGCTGCTCGGTGCTGACATTGTCGGGAAAAACCTGGTTAATGGGGAGTACTGCCTCGCTCGGGTCGAGCCAGGCGCCGGCCACGGCGAGCCAGCTCGGGCGGTCTTCCCTGTTGCCGAACAGCGACACGGTGAGCAGATCGAGGGTTCCGCCGGTCGGGTAGACGGTCTCGTCGGGGATGGTGATGAGAGCGGTTTCGACGTCATCGTAGGTGGCGGTGCCGAGGGTGTTGAACACTGGACCCGGCTTCTCGATGACGTACGGCGCCGGCATGATGCCTAGAATCACTCCGGCGACGAGGGCGATCAGCAGCGCCGTCCAGCCGAAGGACGGGCCGGAGCGCCGGGCACGTCGAGGTGCCGATGCATCGGTGAATAGCGCCATCGTGATCCTTTGAGTGTTGATTTGTGCGAGGTTGCTGGTCGTGTTCGCGACGGGCGCACAGCAAGCCCTACAGCCTAGGATGTTTCCCAGCCCCGAGCGGGCTACTCGCACTAGCGTAGAAGTATGCAACTGAGAGGGGCCTGAAGTGGCCGACGACTCCCTACCCCCGAACGACAAAAATCCCGGCGAACCCAACGCTCATGACGACGGTGACGAGTTTCGTGACATGCTACGCGACATTCTGAGCGGCAAGAGCGGCATCGACCCGAGCCAGCTCGCCGGCGCTGCCGGCCTGCCCAACGACCCGGCCAGCGTCGCCGCGCTCATGCAGCAGTTGCAGGGCGCGATGAACTCCCAGGGCACCGGCGTTGACTGGAAGATTGCGCTCACGCAGGGTGAACAGCGAGCGGCCACTGGCCAGCTCAGTGCGACCAATGAACAGCAGGCTCAGCTGCGCCAAGCTTTTCACATCGCGGCTCTCTGGCTCGATGACATCATCAGTGTGGCCGAACTCACCGTCGAACCGCGCCTAATGACCCGCCGCGAGTGGGTCACCGCGACCATGCCGCTCTGGACCCAGCTCGCCGAACCGGTCGCCACGAGCATCTCCGATTCCCTTACCCGGGTCTTCGCCGAACAGGTTCCCGAAGAGATGCAGGGCATGGTCGCCAATGCGAGCCAGCTCGTGCGCAGCATCGGCGGCACCCTGTTCGCCATGCAACTCGGCCAAGTCGTCGGCCAGCTGGCCAGCGAGGTTGTCAGCGGCGGCGATGTCGGCATTCCGCTGCTCGGTGAGCAGCAGGCCGCCCTGCTCCCCCAGAACGTTGCCGACTTCGGCGCTGGCCTCGACGTTCCGCGCGACCAGGTGCAAATCTACCTCGCCGTGCGCGAGGTAGCCCACGCCCGATTGTTCCGCCACGCCCGCTGGCTGCGCCTGCACCTGACCAGCGCGGTCACCGCCTATGCGCGCGGCATCAGCATCGACTCCAGCCGGCTCGAAGAACTGGCCGGAAGTTTCGATCCGTCCAACCCCGAAGACCTGCGCCAGGCCATGGTCGACGGTTCGCTTATTCAGCAAAAGTCCGAGTCACAGCTCGCGGCCCTGTCCCGCCTCGAAACGATGCTCGCCCTAGTCGAGGGCTGGGTCGACGTCGTCACCGCTCGCGCCACCGTTCGACTTCCCAAAGCGGATGCGATCGCCGAGACGGTCAAACGCCGCCGGGCTTCAGGCGGTCCGGCTGAGTCCGCTTTCGCGACCCTGGTCGGTCTCGAACTACGTCCGCGGCGGCTACGGGAGGCAGCAGCGATGTGGCAGGCCGTGACGGATGCCGTCGGCAACGAGGCGCGCGACGCGCTCTGGTCGCACCCCGATCTGTTGCCCACTTCGGAGGACATCGACGATCCCCAGCCACTGATCATTCGGCTGACCAGCGTTGCCCGCGGGGAACCCGAGGTGCTCGACGACGTCGACCAGGCCCTCGAAGACCTGCTGCGTGACGACGGCGCCGAGCGCCCGCACGAGGAGTAGCGGCGCTTTTCCTCCGCCTCGCCGAGCAGAACGGCGGCTACCTTGTGTACACCCGCCAAGACATAGAAAAGCCCTGCAGCTCTACGCGCGCGGCTAGATTCACCCGACGGTCTCGGAGCGCCGCATCGACGAGGTCAACGAGGTGCTTGGGGAGATGAAGCACGGCAAGATCGACGGTCGGGTGATCATCCACTATTAAAGCGGCCTGACGATGCTGGCCGAGCGATCGCCGAATCCCACTATTCGGTGGAAGCGCGCCCGCACTCCCGTACCTGTGGATAACTTTTACGCGCGACCACCAGACGCGTCATCATGTCGGCATGGCCCTGAGACTGAATCCGCGGTATCCGCTGGTGTGGCGTACACCGAATTGCGTGCAGCTCGGCATCGACCGCGCCATTGTCACGATCGGCGGGTTGACGCCCGCGCACGAGGCCGTGCTGTCAGCACTTTCTGCGGGGGTACATCGATCGGGTGCGATGCTCCTCGGAACTGCCGCCGGGGCATCCGTTGTCGAGGTAACGCATTTGCTCGACTTGCTCGAACCGGCCCTGTTGTACGTGCCAGACGATGCGCCGGCACCGGTCACCCCGCTGCCCCGCACCGTGCTGGTTGACGGCCACGGACCAACCGCGATCCGGCTGCGCGCGCTGCTGGCCAACCTCGGAATCGAAGAGCCATCACCCGACAACGACCCGGAGCTGGCCGTGTTGATCGGGCAGTACGTCTTCTCTCCTGAACGCCACGGGCACTGGCTGCGCCGCGATATTCCGCACCTGCCGGTGGTCTTCAGTGACAGCGCCGCGCGGGTGGGGCCGCTCGTCGAACCCGGCCGCGGACCCTGCCTGACCTGCCTGGAACTCGCCCACGTCGATGACGATCCGTGCTGGCCGGCCATGGCCTGCCAGCTCGTGCTGCGCGAGGCCCCGAGCGAAACTCCGCGGCTGAGCTTCGAGCTCGCCGCCCGGGTGGCCGGACTCGTTCAGGACCGCCTGGAAACAGGCCGATCCGTGTTGTTCACGCGGTCACTGCGCCTGGACGCGCGGGGCGGTGCGCTCAGGGCCTCTGTACACCGGCTGCACGAGCGGTGCGGCTGCCAAGCTCTTCCAGAAAACGCGAGCGTTCGCGAGCTCCTCGCGCCTGCACTCCCGAGGACGACCAGCTCAGCGCGAGCCGTTTCCGGGCGCGGGTGATGCCGACGTAGAGCAGCCGGCGTTCCTCGTCGATCTGCTCGAACGTGCTCGCATAGCTGATCGGCACCAGGCCCTCGCTCAGGCCGACCACAAACACCGCATCCCACTCGAGGCCCTTAGCGGAGTGCATCGTGGCGAGCGTCACGGCCGACACCGTCGGTTCGTGCTGGCCGGCCTGACGCTCCATCAGCTCGTCGGTGAACTGTCTGAACGTGGTTCCGGCTGCGGCCTGGTCGACCAGACCCATCAGGGCGTTGAGCGATTCCCACCGCGCCTGCACTGCGCCGCGGGTCTCCGGAGCAGCCTGGCTCCAGCCGAGCGAACGCAGAACGTCACTGACCGATTTGAACAGCGGTTCCCCAATGATTGAAACGGATGCCGCGCGCAGGCTCATCACCGCCTGCTTCACCTCTGGGAGGTCAAAGAACCGTTTCGCGCCGCGAATCTGGTAGCTTACCCCGACCTCGGTCAGCGCCGTTTCGATCAGCGCGGCCTGCACGTTGACCCGGAACAAGATGGCCACGTCTTCGGGTTTAGTGCCCGCGTCGATAAGTTGCAGAATCTGCTCGGCCACGCCGCGGGCCTCGGCCATGTCGGAGGCGTAGCCGCGCACCGTTGGGTCGGGGCCGCTGTCGGTCTGGGCAGACTGCAGGGTCAGTGCGCCGGACCGGCCACGCATCAGCTGGTTCGCGGTGGCGACGATCGGAGCGGTCGACCGGTAATTCTGTTCGAGCCGCACTACCGTGGCGTCCTCATAATGCTTCGGAAAGTCCAGCAGGTAGTCGCTGCGAGCACCGGCAAAGGAGTAGATGGTCTGGCTCGCGTCGCCGACGACGCAGAGGTCGCGGCGGTCGCCAAGCCAAAGGGCGAGCAGGTCGTGCTGCAGCGGCGAGACGTCCTGGTATTCGTCGACGACGAAGAACCGGTATTGTTCGCGCACCTGCAGGGCCACGGAGGGCTCGGCCTCGATCATGCCGGCCATGGCGAGCAGTACGTCCTCAAAGTCGATCTGCTTGCGATCGTCTTTGAGCTTCTCGTAGGTCTGCTGCAGGGCGACGACCTGGTCGACGTCGAGTCGGCCGGGCAGGCTGCGGCGGGCGATACCGGCCGCGTACTGCTCAATGCTCAGACCGCTGGTTTTGCGCCATTCCACCTCGGCGGCGAGGTCGCGCAGGGTGGCGGTGTCGAGTTTGAGGTGCAGAGCCTCGGCGGCGTGCCCGAGAATGCGGCCCTTGCCGTCGAGGATGCGCGGCGCCTGCCCGCCGACGACGTGCGGCCAGAAGTAGTTCAGCTGGGACAGCGCTGCGGCATGAAAGGTGCGCGCGGCCACTCCCCCGGCGCCGAGCTGACGCAGGCGTCCGCGCAGTTCGGCGGCCGAGCGGCTGGTGAAGGTGAGCGCCATGACCCGGTTCGGGGCGTAGGCGCCGGTCAGCACGCCGAGCGCAATGCGGTGCGTTATGGCGCGGGTCTTGCCGGTTCCGGCGCCAGCGAGCATGCAGACCGGGCCGATCAAAGCTTCGGCGGCAATACGCTGCTGTTCGTCGAGGCCCGCAAGCAGCGAGTCGGCGGTGACCGTCACGGACGAATCAATTCCGTCGCGGCGGGTAACGGCGCGCCGAGCCAACGCTCGATCATGGCGTGCGCGATGGAGGACGGGCCGGGCAGCAGCATCCACTCACCAGCATCAAGCAGGTCTTTTCGGCTGAACCAGCGCAGCGCGAGAATCTCAGCTCCGTCGGGCAGCAGATCATGAGCTTGCTGGTCGTCGACGAGGCGAGCGGTGAAGCCGCACATAACCGAGGCCGGGAACGGCCACGGCTGGGAGCCGACGTAGGCCGCATCGGTGACGCGCAGGCCGGACTCTTCGAACATCTCGCGGATCACGGCCGCTTCAAGGGCTTCGCCGGGTTCGACGAATCCGGCCAGCAGTGAGTACCGGTTGTTCTCCCACATGGCGTTGGAGCCGAGCAGAATGCGGTCGTCGGCGTCGGTGATCAGCACGATCACGGCGGGGTCGGTGCGCGGAAAAACCTGGCTGTTATCGACCGGGCAGCGGCGCACCCAGCCGCCCTCCTCGACCAGGGTGACGGCACCGCAGCGGGGGCAGTGCCCGTGCGAGGCATGCCAGTTGAATACGCCGAGTGCTTCGGTGAACAGCCCGGCGTCGCGGTCGTCGAGCACGGTCGCGACGGTGCGCAAGGCCGCCCAGCGTGTCTCGTCGGGTTCGAGGCGGGCGGCGGCGTCATCCTCGAGCTGCACGGCAACGATGCGGGTACCGGCCGGTTCGGGCAGATCAGCGGGCAGGGACCGGCCGAGGTAGACGCGCAGGCCGGCGTTGTGCAGACTCGTCGGCGACAGCAGGGCCAGGTGCACGCCGGTGCTGGTCGCATCGGTGCTGGTCGCATCGGGGGGCGCGAGCAGTATTTTGCCGTTCCAGACGGGCAGAAGGCGGGTGGCGGCATCCGCCCAGAGCTGGTCGAACAGCTCAGTCAGGTCGCGGGTAAGGTGGTCGCGGTCGACCGCGTGGCGAGACAGCGGCAACCTCGTCGTGAATGTGAACGACATGGTTTATCTCCGAGCTCTGCGAGAACGCGTTATGGAGGCGTGGCGGATAACCGCCAGACCGCAAGTCGATCTAACCTAGAAGGCATGGCCAGAACTCAACTCACTCTAGCCGCGTTAGCCACCTCCGCTGTTCCGGGGCTCGACGTGGCCTACGCCCGCAAGCACAGTGCCGGCGCGCACGGGCTGTTCGACTCGGCGCTCGTCATCGACAAGGCCGGTCGTGCGCTCATTATTCGCGTTCCCACCAGCCAGTCGGCCGAAACGGAGCAGTCCGCGGACCTCGTGGCGCTGCGCGCGCTCACCACCGGCAATCGCAGCCGGCTGCCGTTCGACGTGCCCGAGTACGTCGGCCAGACACCGATTCAAGGGACCCGTGCTGTGGTCTATGAGCTGCTGGCCGGTGACAGTTTTGATGCGGATGCCCTCACCGGGCATGAGGGCGTCGCCGGGTCGATCGGGCGCGCGATAGCCGCCATCCACTCGCTGCCGAGCGCCTTCATCGGCACCGCCGGCCTGCCGCAGCAAAGCGCCGAACAGTGCCGCAAGGACGCAATCGACCTGATCGACCGAGCCGCCAGCACCGGTTATCTGCCCGCCGCGCTGCTGCGCCGCTGGGAACAGGCCACCGACGACGAGGCCCTGTGGCAGTTCGCGCCGGCCGTGGTGCACGGGTCGATGTCGGCCGATTCCATTCTGATCACCGACGACGCCGTGTCGGGGATTCTCGGCTGGTCGGGTTTGGCCGTCGGCGATCCGGCGCGCGACCTGCACTGGCTGCTGGCCGCCCGCGGTGACGCCGCCGAACTGGCCATCGATACCTATTCCAGCACCCGACAGGGCAGCGACACGCACATCACCCAGCGCGCCATGCTGTACGCCGAACTGGAACTGGCCCGCTGGCTGCTGCACGGTTCCAGCAGCCACGACCAGTCCATCGTCGATGACGCCGTCGCCATGCTCGACGGCCTGGTCGACACTGTGCACAGCCACACCCAGCAGCCGCTCTCCCCCGAAACCGGCCCGATCATGAGCGTCGGTGACGTGGAGAACATGCTCGACCACATGCCGCGCGCCGCCCGCGACTACGACCAGCACGCGGCCATGCACACCGATAGCTATAACTTTTCGGGACTGACCGCTGACTCCGACCGTGACGACGCGGACTCTGACGACGCCAACACCGGGGCCAACACCGGGGCCAATGCCCCGGACCAAGCCGCAAGAAGGTCGGACTCCGAGTAGAGACGCTCGGGGGTGATGACGATATCGTCGGCGACGAAATAGAACACGGCATCGACGATGCTCGGATCGATCCCCTTCCACCGGGCGTAGGCGAGCCGGTACAGCGCGAGCTGAGTCTGTTTGAGTTCCAGGTCGGCGGCGTTCTTGGGCGCCCGCCCGGTTTTCCAGTCGACTACCTGGAACCCGGTTTCGGTACGGTAGACGGCGTCGAGCTTGCAGACGAAAACCTGCCCGGCGAGCACGTGGTGAATTTCGATCTCAACGTCAACCGGCCGGCGATCAGCCCATTCGGAGCGTTCGAAGGTGGCCTGGAGAATAGCGAACTGCGCCTGCTCCGGCACGTCGAGCTGCCCGAGTGTTCCCGTGCCCTGGCCCTCGTCTGCCAGATCGAGATCGAGGTCGAACAGATCGGCATCGACGCGGTCGGTGCCAGTGGCTCCGCCCGCCCGACGCTCGACCCAGGAATGGAACAACGTGCCGAGCCGAGTGGCCCGGTACGGACGCTGCGGCATCGGGCGGCGCAGCTCCGCCGCGACACCGGCCGGATCGTCGACGTAGTCCTTGAACCGGGAGGCCGGGATGCGAGTGGGCACGGGCGCAACCCCGCCGCCTTTGAGGCGCAGGGCGCGTTCCTCAAGCAGCAGGGTTACGGCGTGCGACCAGCGCGTGGGGGTATCCGCTTCGCTCGCGCTCACCCTTGCCGCAGCAGCCTCGACCAGCGCCCGGCGGCCACCGAGTGGGTCGAACGGCCACAGTTCAGTGCCATCATCGACCGAGGCGGGCTTTTCGAACTCGACGGGCACGTCGGGGATTTCGGCGATCAGCCCGGCCTCGACAAGTTCGGTGAGGTAACGGCTGGGCTTGCGGGCGGTACTTCCGGGACCCCAGAATGAGCCGGTCAGCAGCAGCTCGCGCTTGGCGCGGGTGGTCGCGACGTAGATGAGACGGCGTTCCTCGTCGTCGTGCCGGTCGGCCAGCTCGGCCTTGTAGGCCTGAAACGCCAGATCGAAGTCGAACTGGGTGACGTGGCCGGCGATATCGAGATCGGGCAGCTCGGACCGGTCGCCTCGGAACGCATAGGGCAGCTCGCCGAAGCGCAGCCATCCGCTCGTATCGCGAGAGGCGGCTGGCAGGCTCTTCTCGGTCAGGTTAGGAATGGCGACGAAATCCCATTCGAGACCCTTGGCTCCGTGAACGGTCAGCAGCTGCACGGTGCCTTGCTCCGACATTTCAGCGCGAGGGCCGAGATCATCTTGCAGTTCAGCCCGCTTGAGCCAGCGCAGAAAGCTCGCCAAGGTGCCCTGCTCGTCACTGTCGAGAAAGGCCGAGACGGTGTCGTGGAAGGAATACAGGTTAGCCAGGCCGAGGTCGTTGGCCTCGTTCGCGATCAGTTCGACGTCGAGCCGAAATTCCTGCTCGATCAAGCGCACAAGGTCGAGCAACGGCAGGCCGGCCCGGGAGCGCAGCCAGGCCAGCTGACGACCGGCCGACTGTACCCGGGCCCGGCCGAGTTCGCTGAACCCGGCAAGCTGGCCGTGCGAGTCGGGCGCTGAGCCGAGAAAATCAAGCGCATCGACGAGCGAGCTGCCCTCATCGCCGGCAACGGATGCGCGCAGCTTGCCGCGCAAATCGGCCGAGATGGCTTTCTGCGCCCAGTCGTGCCCGGCCAGCCAGCGCGCCACGTCGGCGAGCGCTTGCAGGTCGCGCGCGCCAACGCGGTAGCGGGCACCGCTGAGCAGCCGCACCAGTTCGCTGCCGGCGGCGGGGTCGTGCACCACGCGCAACACACTCACGACATCGGCGACCTCGGGGGTGGAGAGCAAACCACCGAGTCCGAGCACGTGGGCACGAACGCCGTGCACCCGCAGCACCTCGGCGAAGTATTCCATCTCACGACGGGCCCGAAACAGCATCGCGCCGCTGTGCTCGCCGACCAGTCGGGTGGCGAACCAGTCGGCGATGGCTCCGGCCTCTTCGGCGATGGTTTCAGCCATGAGCGCGTCGACCGCGCCGAGCCGGGTGCCGGTGGGCACCTTGAGAGTTTCGACCTGGATTCCGCCTGGTTTGGCGCGGAGCGCGGCGCTCAGCGGGGCGACGAGAGTGTTGGCAGCATCGAGCACAAGGGCAGGATTGCGCCACGTGAAAGACAGCGACATGGTCGGGGCCGTAATCGCTGGGCTGAAGTCGCTGGTGTTGAAATCTCGGCCGAAGCCGAGCAGGTTTGCGCTACTGGCACCGCGCCATCCGTAAATGGATTGGTGGGGATCACCGACGGCCATCACCGGGTGGTCGCGAAACAGGGTATGTAGCAGCTCGGTTTGCAAGACCGAGGTGTCCTGGTACTCGTCGAGGAGCACCACGCGGTATTGGTCCCGGTATCGGTCGACGACGGTGTCGACCTTTTGGCAGACCTGCAGTGCCAGGGCGACCTGATCGGAGAACTCGATCAGTCCGAGGCGACGCTTCTCACGGCTGTAGCGGGCGGCGAGCTCGGCCAGAACGGGGAGCGGGACGACCGCGGCCAGGGAATCAGTGACCGAGGCGTACGGTGTCTTCTTGCGCGGATTGCCGTAGGGCAAATCGGGCAGGTAGCCGAAACTGTCGGCCAGACCGGTGAGGTCGTGGGGAGCCCCGGGCTGACCGAGGTGAACGGCTGGCGGATTCTCGGCCAGGGCACGGCTGAGCTGCAGCACGGCATCGGTGACGAGGTCGAGGCTCTTGCCGAAGGGCACGAGCCGCCCGTCGCCGTAGTCGATGACGACGCGACGGGCCAGGAGCCAGGCGCTGGTTTCGCTCAGCAACACCGACTCGGGTTCGCGGCCGAGCAACAGGGCGTTGTCGGTGAACAGGCGGCTGGCGAAGGAGTTGTAGGTGGACACGCTCGGGGTGTTGAACAGGTCGGAAGACTCCGCAGCCGTGCCATGGTCGGAGTCGGAGTCGGCGTCGACGGTGATCGGCATGAGGCCGGCTGTTTCGAGGTCGCTGATGCGCTTGTTGATGCGCTCACTGAGCTCGCCGGCGGCTTTGCGGGTGAAAGTGAGTCCGAGAATCTGGTCGGGTCGGGCGTGGCCATTGGCGAGCAGCCAAAGCACCCGGTTGGCCATGGTCTCGGTCTTACCGCTGCCGGCTCCGGCGACGACGAGGGTCGGCGTGAGCGGCGCTTCGATGACCGCCTGCTGCTCAATAGTCGGCGCGAACATGTTGAGCGCCGCCGCGATATCGAGCGCGGAAACCGTAGTGGTCGTGGAAAGAAGACTCATGAGCTGACCTGCTTGATGACGTGGATGCGGCAGGACCCGTGAGACCTGGGGTCGAGACAGTGCGAAGTGATCTCGGCGATGAAGGTGGCACCGCCCATTCCGGCAGCGTCATCACCCACCCGGATGCGAAAAGCCTCAAGCTGCTCCGGCGTGAACGCGGGCTGGGTGGGATTGCGATAGTTCTGCTTGACAGTGCCCGAGGAGACGATGACCAAGCGGGCACCGGCCAGAGCCATATCCGAGGACACACCGTCGATGGCGCCTTCCTGAAAGGCCAGCTGGTAGGCGCCAAGCTGCGGATGCTCCGCGACTCCACTGTCGCTCGTCGCATCGCCCTTGCCAGTTTTGAGGTCGACGATCACGGCCCGACCATCAGCCTGGCGCTCGACCCGGTCGATGGTGCCCGACAGCACGGCACCGCTCACCTCGAGCTGAAAGGTGCCCTCGGCGCTCAGCAGCTCGCCGCCGCCGTGCTCGAAATCCAGCAGGTAGGAGGCCAGTCGATCGGTTAGCTTCCGCGCTGCAACCTTCTGCACCCGGGATTGCCAATCAGCATCGAAGTCAAGCTCGTTCCAACGGGCCTCCACCCCCTGCCACAGGGCTTCTGGGCGCCGATCGGTGGCGTCTTCCATGACCTTGTGGATGATCGTGCCGAGGTTAGCGGCGGAGTTGGAGTTGCCGCCACCGACCTGACCGATCAGCCAGTGCAGCGGGCAGGTTTCAAAGGCTGCCATGCGCGACGGCGATACCCGTACCGGTTGGTCACCGGCCTCCGGGTCGTTGAGCAGACGCACGGTGCTCGGATCGGCCAGACCGTACCACTCGTCGGGCGAGGCACCGGGAACATTTTCGTCGGCGAGCCGGGCCAGCGTCGCGGCGGCATCCGCTGCCCGGGTGGCAGAGTCGAACCGACCCGGCGAGTGGATGGCACGGGTCAGGTCGCGACGCAGTCGTGCGGTCAGACCGCGAAGCGACACGGGGTAGTAAGCGGGGTCGTCGGCTCCGAGAGCCGGGGCAGGCTGCGGCAACAGGCGAAAGAACACCGATGGTTCGTTCTCTTCGTTATTGACGGCGGTCACGAGCAGTTCAGTCGTGGCCCGGCTGGCCGCCTGAGCGAACATGCGTAGCTCGTCATGGAGCACCGCCGTTCGGGCGTCGGTATCGGGGACGTCTTGCCCCGAGGCGATGAGGGCGAGGTCGCCGGCGCCGAGCAACGAACCGCGAACACGCAGATCGGGCCAGACGTTGGCCTGCACACCGGCGAGAACGACGATATCAAAATCGCGCCCGATGATACCGCTCGGCGTGGACACGGTGACCGCCGCGCCCAGGGCGCGCGGCGCTAGGGTATCTTCGGGCACGTCAGTGTCGACGAGGTGTTCGAGGAACAAAACCGGTGGGGCCGCGGGGGTACGTTCGACGTAACGCTGAGCGGCCGAGAACAGGGCGACGACGGCATCGAGGTTGTGGTTGGCCTCGTCGGCGACGATTCCGGTGCTGGTGGACTGTTCCTTCCATTCGCGGTCGAGGCCACTGCGCTGCCACAGGCCCCAAAGAAGTTCTTCGATGGTCGCGCCGGCCGCATACTCGATGGCGGCCTGGCGCAGGCTCGCTCCGCAACCGGCTGCGCGGCGGGCGGTGCGGTTGTCGATGGTAGCGAGCAGCTCGGGGTCGTGCAGGGCGGCGACGAGCAGTTCATCGGCGCTGCGCGGGGAGGGGATGTCGTCGCCTAGCTCGTGTTCGCCTAGCTCGTGTTGCCCCAACTCCTGTTGACGCAGTGCGGCGCGCAGCCGACGCAGGGTGATCGGGTCGAGGCCGCCGAGCGGGCCGCGCAGCAGCTCGATCGCGGCCTCGGAGTCGAGCTGTTTACGGCCGAGGGTGACCTCGAGGGCGAGAATAAATGCCTTCACGGCGTACTCGTCGCGCAGCGCCGTGCTGGCAGTCGACACCTGCGTCGGCACCTCGAGAGCGGCGAGCCCCTTGGATATCGACGGAACGAGCGAACCGGTGCGCACAATCACGGCCATGCGCGACCACGGAATGTCGTCGATCACGTGCCGCTCGCGCAGCAGCCGGGCGATCACCGCGAGCTGGTCGGCCGGGCTGGTCGCGATGACGGTGTGCACGGATGGTTCGGGGACGACGTCCGGCGTGGTCACTGCGCTCGGGGCCGAGAGCGCAGGATCATCGGAGCCTTCGACAGCAATCTCGCTCACCACGTCGGGCGCACCCAGCACGCTGCCCGCCGCGCGCTGGGTGCCGGCCGCGGCCGCGCCGATGCGGCTGGTGATCTGCTGAATCACCTGACGGATGCCCGCGCCATGGCGGTAAACGGTGCCGAGCACGATCGGCGGCGCTATCCCGCCGAAAGGCAAAGCCGCCGCGGTGCCGGCGGAGGTCCGCACCGGCGTACCGACCGCGCCGATGCCGAGGTACTGACCGAGGCGGCCGAGGGCATCGGGATGCGCACCGTGGAATGAACCGGTGCTGATGTCGGGGTCGCCAACGGCGATGATCGCGACTCCGCGCGCCTGGAACTGCGCCAGCAGGGTGAGCGTGGCCTGGGTGACTTCCTGGGCATCGTCGAGCACGATCAGACGCAGTCCGGCCAGGGTGCCGAGCGTCGCAGCCCCGGCCGGGCCGGCCTCGGCTCTGGCCACGATCGCCGCTGCATAGCGGGCGAGCTCGGTAGAGTCGTACTGCTCTGGGCGGGCTTGGTCCTTGGCCTCTTCGTAGCCGCGAATAAACTCGGCAGCAGCCACCCACTCCGGCCGGCCCAGGCCGAGACGCTCCAACTGGCCCGGGGTGACGCCATATTCCACGGCGCGCATCATCAGATCGCGCAGTTCGGTACGAAAACCGCGGAGACTGCGCACATCCGCGCCAAGAGTGGTCGGCCAAACCGGGCCGCTCGGCGCTCCGGCCGTCTCGTCGTCTAGATGGCCCTGTAGCAGTTCGGCGATGATCTGGTCCTGCTCGCCGCCGGTGAGCAGGGTCGGAGTCGGCCCACCGGCCTGGGCGACCGCGGAGCGCACGATTTGAAAGGCCACGGAGTTGGCGCTGCGAGCTAGCGGTCCGTTGGTCGGCACGGCCAGGCGCAGCGCGATCCGGTCGCGTAGCACGGTGGCACCGGCGCGCGTCGGAACCAAGACCAGCACCTCGCTCGGTGAATACCCCCGGTTCAACACTCGGTCGGCGACGAGTTCGACGAGTGTGGTGGTCTTGCCGGAGCCGGGCGCACCAATAACGGCGGCGCTCTCCGCTTCGGGGAGGTCGAGAACGGCCTGCTGGTCGGCGTCGAGGTCGTGGTTGGTCACATTTCAACGGTAACGGGTTGCGCCGACAGTGAAATCGGTCAGGGCGGGGGCGCGTTCTGTCGTAATCTGAGCGCAAGGCTACGAAAGGCAGTTCGGTGGATATTCGCATTGGTATTTTCAACTCTCCCCGGGAGATCGGTTTTGAGACTTCGCAGCCAGCGACCGAGATTGAGGAGACCGTTGCGGCGGCCCTCTCCGGTCAGACCGGCTATCTGAAGCTCAGCGACAGCAAGGGTCGCGTCTACATCGTTCCGACCGTTGGGCTCGCCTACGTGGAACTCGGCAGCGAAGAGTCGCGCCGCGTCGGCTTCGTCGCCTAAAACGCCATGGAGTTGTTGTTCGTCGCGCTGTTCGGCACGCTCATAGGCCTCGGCGCACGGTACTTCTTACCCGGACGCTCCACCCAGGGCTCGGTGCTGGTCCCGGCGATCGGAACGGCCGCGGCATCCTTTGTCTGGGTCGCACTGACCTGGCTCGGCTGGAATTGGGCCGGCGGATGGATCTGGTGGGTGTCCCTCGGGGCCGCCTGTGCTGCATCCGTTGTGCTGAATCTTCTGATCAGCCGGCGACGCATTCACGCCGATCAGCGGCTGCTGCAAGCCCTCGCCAAAACCGGAACGGCCTAGTCTCACATTTTTATGCAGTGAGGCCGAGGCCGTCCATGCGGCGGGTGTGCGCCGCGATGAGTTCGGTGAAGACCGGTTCGATGCGTGCCTCATTGCTGTCTGCGGGAGCGTTCGCCAGATCAGTGGCCGACCTGGCCACGAGCAGGGTGTCACCGACGAGCCGACGGCCCCACATCGCCAGCCGTGAGCCGAGCGCCTGGTCGTTTTCGATCGCGGTCTGTAGCTCGTGAATGAGCACGTCGGTACCGGAATCCTCGCCCAGCAATTGCGCGACGCGAGGCCCGATATCACGCGGCAGGCCGTCGGACAGCCGAATGAAGAAGTCGTCGAGCAAGCCACCAACCAGGTAGCAGCTCAGCAGTAATTCATGCCAGTCAGTACCGGCCGTTTTCGCGCGGAACGCATCGAGGCTCAGGACGAACGGGGCCATCTCGACGGCTGGTTCGTGGCCGCGTCGACGAATCTCGGTGATCAGTCCGTGGTGCTTGCTCAGCGCCCGACCGGCAGCGGCGCTGAGGCCTTCTTTCACTGCGAGGTTCGGTGCGGTCGCCACCGCGCGGGCCAGGCTATCGAATTCGCCGAGCTCACTGTAAGCGGCCTGGCCGAGAAAATGTTGCACGCCCGGTGCGAGCGAACTGATGTCTACTTTTTCGGCTGGCTGGGGCGCCCCGCGGGCCGAAAGCCTCGGAGCTTCATTGCGCTGCGGGCGCCGACCGAACCACGTGACCACGGGCCTAGTTTAGAACAGCGCGCCTGTGGCCGCTGTCCAGACGGGGCAGTAAGGTGGAATTACGTCGCCGACAAGGATCGGCGGCCGCTGCCCGAGACGCAAAAACGGGCGCACTTCGCTTCCAGTTAATGACAGGCATACATTCGTGACTTTCTCCGAACTTAATATTGACCAGGACATGGTCGACTCCCTCGCCGCCACGGGCATCCTCGAACCGTTCCCGATTCAGACCCAGACCATCCCCCTCGCCCTCGCCGGCCAGGACATCATCGGTCAGGCCAAGACCGGCACCGGAAAGACCTTCGGCTTTGGACTTCCGGTAATTCAGCGCCTCGGAATCGACCCGGAGCCCGGTGTGCAGGCCCTCATCGTCGTGCCGACCCGCGAACTGTGCGTGCAGGTCTCCGAAGACCTCGAACTTGCCGCGGCGAACCGTAATACCAAGATTGTCTCCATCTACGGCGGCAAGGCCTATGAAGGTCAGATCGAACAGCTCAAGGCTGGCGCTCAGATCGTCGTCGGCACCCCTGGCCGTCTGCTCGACCTCGCCGGCCAGCGTTTGCTTACCCTCGCCAACGTGCGCGAAATGGTGCTCGATGAGGCCGACAAGATGCTCGACCTCGGTTTTCTCTCCGACATTGAGAAGCTCTTCGCGCAGACTCCGGCGACCCGCCACACCATGCTGTTCTCGGCAACGATGCCCGGACCGATCGTGGCCCTGGCCCGTCGTTTCATGAACCGCCCGATTCACATTCGCGCGACCGATCCCGACGAGGGCCTCATGCAGGCCAACATCGAGCACCTGGTCTACCGTGCCCACAACATGGACAAGGACGAGGTCATCGGCCGCATCCTCATGGCCGAGGGCCGCGGCAAGACCATCATCTTCACCCGCACCAAGCGTGCCGCCGCGAAGCTCGTCGAGGAACTCGGCGACCGTGGCTTCAACGCCACCGCAGTGCACGGCGACCTGAACCAGGAACAGCGCGAACGCGCCATGGCCAGCTTCAAGAGCGGCAAGAAAGAGATCCTCATCGCGACGGATGTCGCCGCGCGCGGCATCGACGTGGAAGACGTCACCCACGTGATCAACCACACCATTCCCGAAGACGAGAAGGCCTACCTGCACCGCGTCGGCCGCACGGGTCGTGCCGGCAAGACCGGAATCGCCGTCACCTTCGTCGACTGGGACGACCTGCACAAGTGGTCGCTCATCAATAAGGCCTTGGACTTTGGCCAGCCGGAACCGATGGAGACGTACTCCTCGTCACCGCATCTTTACACCGACCTGAACATTCCAGCCGGTTCCAAGGGCCGCCTGCGCGCCACCCCGGTGAAGGAGGTCACCGTGGGTGACGCTCGCACCGGCGGGGCCGGACGTACCGGCGCATCTCGTTCTGCCGGAGTGGGCAGCCGATCCGGCGCGGCACGCTCCGGTCGCTCCGAGAGCGGTCGTAGCTCCGGCCGTGGCGACTCTGCGCGCACCGGTTCCGACCGGCCAGCGACGAGCCCGGCCGCCGCCGACGCCAGTCGCCCCGCCCGGTCACGCACCCGCGTCGGCTCCAGCACGAACCCGGATGCCCCGGCGGCGACTCCGGCCGCCGGAACACACGATGGCGGTGGAGCCGAGCACCACGACGGCAATAACGCCCCGCTGCGTCGCAGTCGCACCCGTCGTCGCTCGCCGCAGACCGGCAGCACAATCTAGTCGCTGCGCAGCGCCACTCGAACAAGCAATCAGCCGTAAACCGGAGCCGAGCCGCGGCCCTCGGCGATGATGCGGTCGAGAACGTCGGGGGCTGTGGTGTTCTCGCCGAGCAGGTTGGGCTTGCCGGTGCCGTGATAATCGCTTGAACCCGTGACGTACAGCCCGAATTTGGCGGCGAGCTCGTGCAGCCGTTTGGTGGGCTCCGGATTGTTCTCGCGATGCTCGAGTTCAAGCCCGAACAGTCCGGCGTCGACCATCGTCTTCAAGCTGGATTCAGCGACGACGTCGCCGATGCCGCGGGTGGCGGGGTGGGCGATGACCGGCACTCCCCCGGCTGCGCGCACGAGTTCGATCGCTCGCAGGGGTTCGGGGGCGTAGTGCGGTTGAAAATAACCGGCCTTCCAGTGCAGAATGTCGGCGAAGGCCGCGCTGCGATTGAGGGCGTGCCCGCGAGCCACGAGAGCATCGGCGATATGCGGCCGCCCGACCGTGGCTTCAGGAGTGGTCTGGGCGAGCACGTCGTCCCAGCTCAGGTCGTAATCCACTCCGATGCGGGCGACCATCTCCTCGGCCCGGCTGAGCCGGGCTGCACGAACGCGGGTCATCTCGGCCAGCAGCGCAGAATCGTCCGGGTCAAAAAGATATGCCAAAAGGTGCACGCTGGAATACCGCACCCGGGTGCTAAATTCCATTCCCGGAATAAGTGTCAGGTGCTCGATGCGTGCGGCCGCGGAACCCTCAGCCCAGCCAGCCGACGAATCATGGTCGGTGAGAGCGATCGTGCCGAGCCCTGCTACGGCCGCGGCGTGCACGAGCTCCGCCGGAGTTTCGGTACCGTCGGACACGCTCGAGTGTGCGTGAAGGTCGATCGGACCCCGAAATTGCCGCGCGACTGCCATGACCCCATGCTAGTTGGACACCTGCGCCCGTTCACCACCGCCCACGGCACGAGTTATTCCCCAGAATACTGATCTAGGGTTCAGAATAATGTTCACCAGACTCCTTCGGGCACTGATTCTGATCGGTGCCGCCGTCATCCTGCTGGTCGTGACCTGGCCGCAAGCGTTCGGCTTGCATAACAGCTGGGTCGTCGCCCATCTGGTCTCCTTTCGCGCCGTGGCCGTCATCGGCACGGTCGTCGGGCTCGTTCTGCTCGCCGTACTGCGGTTCATTCTTCCGCACCGTCGAACATTGGGAGTGGCCATGGTGCTGCTCGCCCTGTTCGGTATCGCCAGCGTCGGCGTTCTGGCCTCCCGCGGTTTCTCGACGACGGTATCGCCCACCGAGGGTCTGGTCAGCGCCGAAGCGGATGCCGACTCCGTCACCGTGCTCAGTTGGAACACGCTCGGAGACGCTCCCGGTGCCGCGGTCATCGCCGCGCAAGCGCTGGCCCACAACGCCGATGTCGTGACCCTGCCCGAAACGACGAAGGAGACCGGCATTCTGATCGCCGAAGCGATGCGCGACGCTGGCCGCCCTATGTGGGTACACACCCTGGCCTTCGATCTGGTCTCCAAGGCCCGCTCCACCACCGTGCTGATCAGCCCCGACCTGGGCGCCTACGCGGTCACCAACGCGGCCGGGTCCGGGCCGCCCGGCAACACCAACGTGCTGCCGACCGTCGTGGCCGAACCGGTCGATGGTTCCGGCCCCACCATTGTGGCGGTGCATGCCGTTGCGCCGATTCAGTATGAGATGTCGAACTGGCGCAGCGATCTGGACTGGCTCGCTACCCAGTGCCAGGGCGACGACGTGATCATGGCGGGCGACTTCAATTCCACGCTCGACCATATGGCGGACCGCGCGAGCGGCGGCGACTCGGTGCTCGGCAACTGCTCGGATGCGGCGCTGTCCGTCGGTGCAGCATCCGTCGGCACCTGGCCGACCGCGTTGCCCGCGCTGCTCGGCAGCCCGATCGATCACGTGATGGCCACCCCCAACTGGCGGGTTTCCGGCCTGCAGGTGATCGAGTCGCTCGACGAGGCCGGAAGCGATCACCGACCGATCGTAGCGACACTGACGCCGGCCAGATAATTTCGGACAATCACGCAGGATCCACTTATCGCAGCATCTGCAGCACCAGATCGGGGGCTGTCCAGAGTGCGGTGCGAGAATGGGGGAATGGCTGATACTACTGCTCCCGCATTTATTCCTGCCGCGCGTTCGAACGAAAACCGTTCGACCACTCCGGGGTCTACCGGCTTCAAAGCTTTCATCGCGAGCGGGTGGGCCGAACGCACCGACGTTCTGCCCCCAGCCCGCGAGCAGGCGCCGTTCGCCGCCGAACGTCGCGCTCGGCTGTCCGCGCAGTACCCGGGCCAGCGCCTGATCATTCCGGCCGGCCGCCTCAAGCAGCGCTCCAACGACACCGACTACGCTTTCCGCGCCCACTCGGCCTTCTCCCACCTCACGGGCTGGGGCAGCGACAGTGAACCCGGCGCCGTGCTCGTGCTGGAACCGGCGGCCGCCGGCGGCCACGACGCTGCCCTGTACTTTCGCGAGCGGGCCGGTCGTGACTCCGACGAGTTCTACGCCAACCCCGACATCGGCGAATTCTGGATCGGACCGCGTCCATCCGTCGCCCAGGTCGCCAGCGACCTCTCCCTTGAGGTGCGCGGCATCGCCGAGCTCGCCGCCGTGCTGAAGGTCATCGATAGCGAAACCCTCGTGCTGCGTGAAGCCGACCCGAACTTCACCGAGCAGGTCGACGAAGCCCGTCTGCGTTTCGCCGCCGAGCGGGTGCTCAGCAGCAACGCCACCGATTCACCGTTCAGCATCGAAATCAACGCCGAACACGAACCCGACGCCGGTCTGGCCCTCGGCCTCTCCGAACTTCGCCTCGTGAAAGACGCCTTCGAAATTGCGCAGATGCGCCTGGCCATCGCGGCCACCTCGCGCGGCTTCAACGATGTCATTGCCGACCTTCCACGGTCGAGCGTGCACGCGCGTGGAGAGCGCCTGGTAGAAGGCGTGTTCAACACCCGCGCTCGCAGCGACGGCAACACGGTCGGCTACGACACTATTGCCGCCTCCGGCCCGCACGCCTGTATTCTGCACTGGACCCGCAACGACGGCGTCGTAGCTCCCGGCGACCTGATTCTCATCGACGCCGGCGTCGAACTCGACAGCTACTACACCGCCGACATCACGCGTACCCTCCCAGTGAATGGTGTCTACAGCGACGTACAGCGCCAGGTCTACGAAACCGTGCGCGAGGCAGCGGATGCCGCTCTGGCCGTCGTTCGCCCCGGCGCCATCTTTCGCGACGTGCACGCCGCCGCGATGCAGGTCATCGCGAAGCGCACCGCTGAGTGGGGAATGCTCCCGGTCACCGCGGAGGAGGCCCTGCTTCCGGACAACGGCCAGCACCGCCGCTACATGGTGCACGGTACCAGCCACCACCTCGGCATCGACGTGCACGACTGCGCGCAGGCGCGCCGGGATATGTATATGGACGGCGTGCTCGAACCGGGCATGGTCTTCACGATCGAACCCGGGCTGTACTTTCAGCCCGACGACCTCACCGTTCCGGCTGAATTCCGCGGCATCGGCGTGCGCATCGAAGACGACATTCTGGTGACCGCGACGGGTGCCGAGAACCTCTCAGCAGCGATCCCCCGCACCGCGAGTGAAGTAGAGGCCTGGATCGCCAAAGCCCAGCGCTAACAGGTTCGCTAGAGCGGGATAATGTTTGCTTCAGCCCTGCCGAAGCAAACATTTTCCCGCTCTAGCGTGAGTTAGTTGGGGGTGGGTGGATCCACGGGTGGGGTCACGGGTGGGGTCGCCGGTGGGGTCACCGTGGGTACCACGGGTGCTGGCTCGGCCTGGCGGAAGCCCGCGAGCAGGTTGCGGGCCCGGTTGACCAGCTCAACGTCGACAATGATCTGGTAGTTGGTCGCGATGACCTGCATGGTCGAGGTAAAGTCGCGGCGGCGGCGGTTGATCGCGTAGCTCGTAATGCCGAGTAGCATGCCGAAACCGGCACCCATGATCAGGGCGGCGAAGACGAACGGCAGGCTCGATCCGGTCGGCGAGAACAAAAAGAATAGAATCCCGAAGAAGATTCCCAACCAGGCACCGGATGCCGCGCCAGCGAGCGCGACCCGGCCGTAGGTGAGTTTGCCGGTCACGCGCTCGACACTCTTGAGGTCGTTGCCGACGATCGCCAGCTGCTTCACCGGAAAGTCCGCCTTGGCGAGCGCGTCGACCGCGCTCTGCGCATCGGCATAGGTGCTGTACGTCCCGAGCACCTCGCCGCGCGGCAACACGGGAGGCAAAACTGGGCGACGCCGGGGAAACAGACTCTGGTTGCTCATAGCATCATTCTTTCACGCAGACCTGTTGACCTGCCTGAGCGCGCACCTCAGGTTATCCATTCAATGGACTCGGCGAACGTCTCCTCACCGTCGTCGTCATCAAAGACATTGGCCACCATGTGGGTGACGAAGAGCGCAAAGCCCAGAGCAATGTCGTTGAAGAGCTTGCGGTCGAACGGACCATACCACGAGACACCTCCCGGGCTCTCGGGGTCCAGGTCGAGCCGGGTGATGGCGAAGTCCCCCTCCAGGGAGAGGATAACGATGCGGAGTGAGCGAAACGGCGCTTTTCCGCCGATCAGGTCGCCGAGGCCCCGTGCTTCCTCAGCGTTGAGTGCCAAGAGATGGGACAGCGAGACGGCATTGTCTGCGGTGCGATCGGTTGCGACCGCAAATTTCAGGTAGCTCATCCGGTCGCCGGAGACCAGGTGGATGGATTCGGCCTTGATCGATAATTGCCGATAGGCGACGATGTCGTGCGCTGCGTTCAGGAGGCCGGTGAGAGCCCGGCCGGCGGCGGCGCTGTCGCCGACTTTGCTGTAGTCGGGTGCGACTGCGCTCCAGATCAATTGCACGGCTCGCCTTGCCGCAGGAATGCCGCCCTTCGCCAGAAAGCTCAACGCTCGCCCTGCGCCCGGAAAGCGGGCCCGGCCGAGCACCGTGCAGCGACCGTTTCTACCAGCCTTCGACGGAAATCATGGACAAGTTTGCAAACGGTCATGAGCGCAACCCTATTCCGTGCCAGCAATTCGTGCCTGGCCGCCATTGTCGGGCTAGTAGCCGACACGGGGAAGTCGTGCCGGGCCGCCAATGTCGCACCAGTGGCCTACATTTATATTGTGAGTTCCACAAGAGTTTTTGTCGCCCGACTGGCCGGGTGCACCGTTTTCGACCCCGCGGGCGACCGCGTGGGCAAGGTGCGCGATGTTCTTGTGGTGTATCGAAAAAATGACCCGCCCAGCGTCGTCGGATTGATCGTGGAGATCCCCGGTAAACGACGCGTGTTCGTGTCAATCAACCGGGTCACCAGCATCGGCAGCGGCCAGATCATCACGACCGGCCTCATCAATGTGCGCCGCTATGAGCAGCGCGGCGGCGAGGTGCGCGTCATCGCCGAACTTCTCGGCCGCAAGGTGCTCTTCACTGACGGCTCGGGCGAAGCCACCATTGAAGACGTCGCGATCAAGGAGGGTACGGAGGCCGACTGGGCGATCAGCCAGCTCTTCGTGCGTCGCCCAAAGACCAGCGCCTCCCCCTTTGTCAAGGGCATCACGACCTTCGCAACCTGGGCCGAGGTCCGCGAGAAAGAGACCGAAGGCCAGGCGCAGTCCGCCGAACACCTCATCGCGACCTATTCCGATTTGAAACCGGCCGACCTCGCCAATACCCTGCTCGATCTGCCGCGCGAGCGCATGTTCGAGGTGGCCGGTGAGCTGCCCGACGATCGCCTCGCCGACGTGCTCGAGGAAATGCCCGAGACCGATCAGGTCGGCATTCTGACCAGCCTCGGCGATGCCCGCGCCGCCGATGTGCTTGATCAGATGCAGCCCGACGATGCGGCCGACCTGATCGCCCAGCTGCCCGAGGAGCGTGGCGAGCAGCTGCTCGACCTGATGGAGCCCGAAGAAGCCGAAGACGTGCGGTTTCTGCTCTCCTACGCCCCCGACACGGCCGGCGGCCTCATGACGACCGAGCCGATTATTGTCTCGGCCGATGCCACCGTCGCCGAAGGGCTCGCGCGCATCCGTCGTCACGATCTTGCCCCAGCACTCGGCGCGGCGATCTGCGTGACTCTGCCCCCCTACGAAGCACCCACTGGTCGTTTTCTGGGCATGGTCCATTTTCAGCGGATGCTGCGCTACCCACCCCACGAGCGGCTCGGCACGCTGCTCGACGCGGGTCTGGATCCGGTGACCGCCGACACGTCGGCCGCCGAAGTCAGCCGTATTCTGGCGAGCTACGACCTCGTATCGGTGCCCGTGGTCGATGAGAACTACCGACTGGTCGGGGTGGTGACGATTGATGACGTGCTCGACTACTTGCTGCCCGACGACTGGCGCAGCCATGACGGTAATGACGACGTGCGTCGACGCGCCGCCGCCCGCAGCGAGATAAGAACCGGCAGTATCCCGCTACCCGGAGCGCAAAGGACGACTCGTGGCCCGCAATAATCGTGCCGACCTGCGCCTCGATGCGCCCAAAGGATTGCGAACCGGCAACCTCGTGGGTCTCGGGCGCAACGGCGGCCACAGCCGGGACCGGTTCGGCCGCTTCACCGAGGCCATCGCCCGCGGCATGGGAACCCCGTGGTTTCTGCTCGGGCTCACCCTGTTCGCCGTCGCCTGGATCTCCTGGAACACTCTGGCGCCGGTGGCGTGGCGCTTCGACTCGGTCGCCCTCGGCTTCATCGCGCTCACCCTCGTGCTGTCCATGCAGGCGTCCTATGCTGCTCCGATGATTCTGCTCGCGCAGAACCGGCAGGACGACCGCGACCGGGTGCAGTTCGAACAAGACCGTCAGCGGGCCGAACGCACCCTCGCCGATACCGAATACCTCGCCCGCGAGGTTGTGGCGCTGCGCATCGCCATCAAGGACATGGCGTCGAAGGACTTCATTCGCGCGGAACTGCGCGCGTTGCTTGAGCATTTGGACGAACGCACAGACCCAGACAGCACCAAGGAAAGCCGCCCCACCGTATGACTCTTGATCCACTGATTTCAACGAACGATAGCATCCGCTCCCGCGTCTTCATCGCCCTGGCCCGGGTGACCGACCCCGAGATTCGCAAGCCCATCACCGACCTCGACATGGTGTCCGGGGTGACGGTGAGCGACGACGGGCAGGTGAACGTCGGCATCCGCTTGACCATTGCCGGTTGTCCGGCCGCTGTGCGGATCGAGAGCGACGTTCTCGCCGCCGCCGAGTCGGTATGCGGACCGGGGCGCGCGAGCGTCGAGGTCGCGATCATGACCCGCGAGCAACGCACCGCACTGACTGAGAAACTGCGCGGCGGCCAGGTAGCACGCAGCGTGCAGTTCGGCCCGGAGTCGCTCACCCGCGTCTATGCGATCACGAGCGGTAAGGGCGGCGTCGGCAAGTCCACCGTCACCGCGAACCTGGCTGTTGCGCTCGCCGGCGAAGGCCTGCGAGTGGGAATCGTAGACGCCGACGTGCACGGTTTCAGTATTCCCGGTCTGCTCGGCCTGGTGCACGACGGCCTCGCAGTCAAACCGACCCAGGTCGGCGACATGATTTTGCCACCGATCGCGCACGACGTGAAGGTCATCTCGATAGGCATGTTCATCGACGACGCGTCGGCCGCGGTCGCCTGGCGCGGACCGATGCTGCACCGCACGATCAAACAGTTCCTGACCGACGTGTACTTCGGCGACCTCGACGTGCTGCTGCTCGATCTTCCACCGGGCACCGGCGACGTCGCCATCACGGTCGGCCAGCTGCTCCCCCACGCCGAGGTCATCGTTGTGACCACGCCACAGTCCGCGGCGGCGGACGTGGCCGAGCGCAGCGGAATCGTTGCCCGCCAGACGGGGCAGAGCGTCTACGGCGTGATCGAGAACATGTCGGCGATGGTGCAGCCCGACGGTAGCCTGCTCGAGCTGTTCGGTTCAGGCGGCGGCGCTGAGGTCGCCACGCGCCTCTCCGTCGGCCAAGATGTTTCAGTGCCGGTGCTAGCGGAGGTTCCGCTGAGCCTGGCCTTGCGCAGCGGCGGTGATGCCGGACTCCCTGTTGTGCTCGGCGCGCCCGACGACCCGGCCGCTCGCGTCATTCTGGAGCTCGCGCACCGCATGAAAACGCGGGCACGCGGGCTGGCGGGCCGCAGTCTGGGCCTCACGCCGCAATAGCCGACTCGGCGGAACCGCCCGGGGAAACCGCCCTGCGGAGCCTTATTCCTTCGGCTTCACCAACGTCGCCGCATGGTCGGGAATCTGATGGTTCTCCTCCCGCGGCGGCCGTTCATAGTCCGAAGCCGGTGGTCTGGGCGGAATGTGCACCTTCGGCGGGTCCGTTTTCTCGTAGGGCACGAGCGAGAGCAGATGGCTGATCACGTTCAACCGACTGGCCCGCTTGTCCTCACTCTCGACCACCCACCAGGGCGCTTCGGCGATGTCGGTGTGCACGAACATCTCGTCCTTAGCCTTGGAATACTCGACCCACTTGGTGATCGACAACACATCCGTTTCGGAGAGCTTCCAACGCCGCATCGGGTCCTTCTGCCGGGAGCGAAACCGTCGTTCCTGCTCCAGGTCAGACACCGAGAACCAGTACTTGACCAGCAGAATTCCATCTTCGACGAGCATCCGTTCTAACAGGGGTGTCTGGTGCAGAAACCGGCGATATTCGTCGGAGCTGCAGTAGCCCATCACCCGCTCGACGCCGGCCCGGTTGTACCAGGATCGGTCCATCAGCACGATTTCACCGGTCGAAGGAAGGTGCTCGAGATACCGCTGAAAATACCACTGGCCGCGCTGGCGCTCGGTCGGCATCGGCAGGGCGACGATGCGAGCGACCCGAGGGTTGAGGTATTCGGTGATGCGCTTGATCGCCGAACCCTTGCCGGCGGCATCGCGGCCCTCGAAGATCACCACAACGCGGGCACCGGACGCCTTCACCCACTGCTGCATCGTGACCAGTTCGGCCTGCAGCCGGGCCAGTTCGGCCTCGTAGACAGACTTTTTCACTCGTTTGGGCTGCTTCGACTCGGTCATCCGTTCTCCTTAGAGCGTTAGGTGGCCTCAGAGTCGAACGGGGCCGGCTCGAGCGCGGTCAGGGCGGCTTCCCTGGCACGTTTGCGTTTCAGATAGGCGCCGTCTGGGTTGGGCTCGGCCCGGGAAATCGACGCGGATTGCTCCTTGACCGGGTCTTCATCGGCGAGGGCTTCTCGAATGATGCGTCGCGGGTCATACTGCCGCGGGTCGAGTTTTTTCCAGTCCAGATCGTCGAACTCCGGGCCCATCTCGTCACGCATGCGATCTTTGGCACCGTTGGCCATGTCGCGCAGCTGGCGCACGAGGCGAGCGAGTTGGGCGGCATAGTGCGGCAATTTGTCGGGACCGAGCAAGAAGACAGCGATGATCCCGATCAGCAGAATCTTCTCGAATGTCAGCCCAAACATGTCCCTAGAATATCTGCCCGGCGGGGCATCCATGGACCATGCCCACCTCGGCCCTAGTCTTGAGCTAATCATCTACTGGAGTTATTTGTGTCTGACATTGAATTGAACTGGAAGTTCTCCGACGACTGTGTCGTCGAATCCGAAGCCATCTCGCGCGCACGTCAACAATCCCTCGAACTCGGAATCGACGCGATTGCACCCTCGGTGGGCGCACAATCCGCCGTGATCGCCGCCACCACCGGGGCGCGCAGCATCCTCGAGGTCGGTACCGGGGCCGGAGTATCGGGGATCTGGCTGCTCACTGGCGCGCCCGGCGCCACCCTGACCTCGATCGATACCGAGGTCGATCATCTGCAGCACGCCAAGGCCAATTTCACCGAGGCGAAGATTCCGGCCAACCGGGTTCGCCTGATCACCGGGAAGGCCGGCGAGGTGCTGCCCCGCATGAACGAAAATTCTTACGATATTGTGTTCGTGGACGCCGACCCGCAGTCGGTCATCGAATACGTCGAACATGGCCTGCGCCTGGCCCGCCCGGGCGGAACCGTACTCGTGGCGCATGCCCTGTGGCGCGGACGCGTCGCCGACCCCGCGCAGCGCGACGACGTCGCCACCGGTTTCCGCACGCTGCTGACCGAGATCGCCGGGTCGAGCGCCGTGATCAGCGCGCTCTCCCCCGTCGGCGACGGACTGCTGCAGATCACCAAGCTCAACGCTTAACCTCCCATACATAAAAAGAACGGCTGCGCGAGCAGCCGTTCTTTTTATGTTCTGTACTCGAAAAACGCTACTTCGCCGCAGCGACAACCCCTGCGAGTGCATCGTGAAGTTCCTTGGCCTCGGCGTCGTTGACTGAGACAACGAGCCGACCCCCACCTTCGAGCGGTACACGCACGATGATCAGGCGCCCCTCTTTTACCGCCTCCATTGGACCGTCTCCGGTCCGTGGTTTCATGGCCGCCATGAACTCCCCTTCCATTCGTCTTTGTATACCCATTATCGACTATCTCGGCCCGAGACGTAAATTAGGGCCCTTCGCGGTCGTTTAAGGCGGCGTCCAGTCGTAGCCGTCCACTCCCCAGCAGATCAGCAGCCAGCCCCACTGCCCGGCCGCGCAGACCAAAACGATCGCCACGCGATAGGCCCGGTTACGCGGCATCGCGGCCGCGCCGAGCAGCGGAAACATCGGCATGAGCAGCCGAAAAGTGCTCGACTGGGGAAAAAACACCGCGAGCAGGTACAGAGCGTAGCTCGCCAGCCACAGCCGCAGGTCAACGCCGAGACGCCGTACAGCGGGTGTGAAGAGCAGCAGGGCGAAGGCCAGAATCAGCGCGGTCACCACGACGATGCCCAACGGGCTGCCGAGCCACCAGACGCCGCTCTGGAACCAGGCCGTGAACGGCACGAGCTCCTGATAGCCGATGTAGGGTGCTCGCCAAGCGAGTTCCGTGTCGGTATAGGCCATCAGGTCGCCGGTTACCGCCCAGGCAGCGAGCGGCCAGACCAACCCCAGCAGCGCACTGAACAGGGTAACGGATGCCGCCAGCATCCGTTCTCGAGGCGCAAAAGGGTCACGCCCGCGCGTGACGAACCGATAGATCACGTGCAGCCCGAGCGCGAGCGCGAAGGCCAGCCCGCTCGGCCGGGTCAGGGCCATCACCGCGATCACCGGAAACAGCAGCCAATAGTGGCGTTCGAGCAGCAGGTAGAGCGCGAGGGTCAGAAAGAAAAGGTACATCGACTCGGCGTAGGCGAACTGCAACAGGGGCGACAGCGGGGCGACACAGAACAGCACGACCGCGAACAGGGCCGTGGCCGGCGACTGAACCCGGGCCATCAGCCGGTAGAACAGCAGGGCGGTGCCGAGGCTGAAGACGACCGAGACGAACACCGCCACCGGCGCCCAGGTGAACCCGGTCAGTTCCATCAGCAGTCGCGCCAGTACCGGGTATCCCGGCATGAACGCCCAAGCATTCTCACCGACCTGACCGGTCTCGGTTACGGGCAGCACACTCGGGTAGCCGACAACAGCGACGATGTTGTACCAGTTGCCGTCCCACATATTGGCAAAGTCGGTGTATTTCGGGCTCGCGCCGGTCCACGCGTTGGGGCCCTGCACGCTCGCCAGAATAACGACAAGGCTCGTCGTGACCACGTGCGACAGCGCCCAGACCGCGATCACCTTGCCCCACCACGGAGTCAGCCGATAGCGGGCGTGCCAGGTGGCGGGTATCAGGTGGGCGGGCGGGCGGTGGAAGTGTGGGCGGTGGAAGTGTGGGCGGCGGGTGGCCTGGCTGCGGGAGCGCAGCATCCGCTCAGTCATTGTTCTGTCGCTGCGTTAGCGAACGGATGCGCTCAGCCAGGCGCGCAGACCGCTCTCGCAGGCCGTGATCTCTTCTACGGCCACGCGCTCGTCATCGGCGTGCGCCTTGAGCGGGTCACCGGGCCCGTAGTTGACGGCCGGAACTCCGAGGGCCGAGAAGCGAGCGACATCGGTCCAACCGTATTTGGGCCTGGCGATACCGCCGACGGCGGCGAGGAATTCGCGGGCGAGCGGGGCGTCGAGGCCGGGCCGGGCGCCCTCGGCACGGTCCACGACCGTTAGGTCGTAGCCGGCGAACAACTCGCGCAGATGAGCGACAGCCTCATCGCCGCTGCGGCTCGGAGCGAAGCGGTAGTTGACGTGTACCATGCACTCGTCCGGGATGACATTGCCGGCGACGCCGCCGGTGATGCCGACCGCGTTGAGTCCCTCGCGGTAGACGAGGCCTTCGACCTCGACCTCGCGGGCCTGATACCCGGCCAAAATGTTCAGAATGGCTGCAGCCTTGTGGATGGCGTTCTCGCCGACCCAGCTGCGCGCGGAGTGCGAGCGCAGTCCGAAACAGCGAATCTCGACCCGCAGGTTGCCGTTGCAGCCGCCCTCGATCTGGCTCTTGGTCGGTTCGCCGAGAATGGCGAAATCGCCCTTGAACAGGTCGGGCCGGTTACGGGCCAGACGGCCGAGGCCGTTGAGTTCGTCGGAGACTTCTTCGTGGTCGTACCACATCCAGGTCACGTCGACGCCGGGGGCGCTCAGTTCGGCGGCGAGCTTGAGTTGCACGGCGACGCCGGCCTTCATGTCGGTGGTGCCGCGGCCCCACAGGTAGTCGACGCCGTCGATGGTCTCGTAGCGGGTCGGCAGGTTGTCGTTGAGCGGAACGGTGTCGATGTGGCCGGCGATGACGACGCGCTGGGCACGATTCAGGTTGGTGCGAGCGACGACGGTGTCGCCATCGCGAATGATTTCGAGGTGCTCGAAGCCCTCCAGCGCGACGACGATCGCGTCGGCCAGGGCGGTCTCGTTGCCGGAGACCGACTCCATATCGCAAATTTGCCTGGTCAGTTCGACCGACGTCGCCGTCAGGTCGAGTACGGTGAGTTTCGCTGGGGCCGGAAGTCTAGAAGTCACTCTACTAACCTAGAGGTATGCCCTCCGTTCTTACCGAAAACGTCACAGCCGCACCGACCCAGGCGTGGGGGTACGGTCTCGCGACCGTCGCCACCGACGGCACCGTGCTCGACACCTGGTTTCCGTCCCCGGCGCTCGGTACACTGCCGACCGGCCGCGATCGCTGGATCGTTCCGGCCGAACTCTGTGAGGCAGCCGGCGACGACGCCCGTCGCGCGGTGCGCCTCGAAGCCGTCACCGTAGAGATCACCCTCGACGCGACCCCGGCCAACACGTCGGATGCCTATCTACGGCTACATCTGCTCTCCCACCTGCTCGTTCTGCCGAACAGCATCAACCTCGACGGCATCTTCGCGCACCTGCCCACCGTGGTCTGGACCAACGTCGGCCCCATGCTGCCGGTCGACTTCGCACGGCTTCGTCCGGCCCTGCAACGTGCCGGAATCCAGGCCAGCGGCGTCGATAAGTTCCCGCCGCTGCTCGACTACGTCGTACCGGCCAGCGTGAGAATAGCGGATGCTTCACGCGTGCGGCTCGGCGCCCACCTCGCCCCCGGTACCACCGTGATGCACGAAGGCTTCGTCAATTTCAACGCCGGAACCCTCGGCTCCTCAATGGTCGAGGGCCGTATTTCGCAGGGTGTCGTGGTCGGTGACGGCGCCGATATCGGTGGCGGGGCATCCATTATGGGAACTCTCTCCGGTGGCGGAACCCAGCGCATTTCGATCGGCGCCCGCGCCCTGCTCGGCGCCAACTCCGGCGTCGGCATCGCCATCGGCGACGACAGCGTCGTCGAGGCTGGGCTCTACGTCACAGCCGGCACCAAAGTGATTCTGGTCGGCGAGCCGGTCGGCGACGACGGCACGCGGCCGACGGTGAAGGCCGTGGAGCTCTCTGGCGTGCCCAACCTGCTCTTTCGCCGCAATTCCATCTCCGGCGCCGTCGAGGTACTCGCCCGCAGCGGCAGCGGCATCACACTGAACGCCGCGCTGCACGCGTAGCTGCTGCAGAGCGGATGTCAGCGGGTTCCGCTAGCATCCCGGTAGAGGCAACACACGAGGGAGTGATGTGGGGACCGACGCACCGCGCAGCAAGGGCCATCGCCACATTCGGCGGTTATTGATCGCGCTCGGTGTGGTGCTCAGCCTCGTTCTGGTCACGGCCGGGCTGGGCGTTTGGACGGTGACACGCTCGTTTCCGACCCTGTCCGGATCCGTCAACATCGAGGGCTTGTCGAGCACGGTAACCGTGACCCGTGACGACGCCGGAATACCTCAGATCACGGCGAAGACCGCGGCCGACCTGTTCCTGGCCGAGGGATACGTGCATGCCCAGGACCGCTTTTGGGAGATGGATTTTCGCCGGCACGTGACGAGCGGTCGACTGTCGGAGCTGTTCGGCGAGAGCCAGGTGGGCACCGACACGTTTGTGCGTACGCTCGGCTGGCGCACCGTCGCCGAACAGGAGGTAGCACTGCTCGACCCGGTCACACTCGGCTACTACCAGTCCTACGCCGACGGGGTGAACGCCTACCTCGACACCCATGACGGCGCCGATCTGTCGTTAGAGTATGCCATTTTAGGCCTGCAGAACCCTGGGTATGAGGTCGAACCGTGGACTCCGGCGGACTCGGTCGCCTGGCTCAAGGCAATGGCCTGGGACCTGCGTTCCAACCTCGATGATGAGATCGACCGAGCGCTGCTGTCGATGACGCTCACACCGAGCGAGGTGAACCAGCTGCACCCCGAGTACCCCGCGGGAACGCACCCGACCATTACCGGCAGCCAGACGGTCGTCGTTCCTTCGGCCGGGGCGCCGGATGCTGCCGAACCGACCGCTGAACCTACGTCCGAGCCGTCCGCCAGCACCAGCCTTGACTCGACCATCGAGCCAGCGTCCGTCGATTCCTACGCGGGAGCACTCACCGAGTTGCGCGCCGCGCTCTCTTCGGTTCCGGAGCTGCTCGGACCGGCCGGCGGCGAGATCGGTTCCAACTCCTGGGTCGTCGCGGGCTCTCTCACCGACACCGGCCTGCCGCTACTGGCCAACGACCCGCACCTCGGGCCGGCACTGCCCTCGGTCTGGTACCAGGTCGGGCTGCGCTGCCAGTCAATCAACGCCGACTGCCCGTTCGACGTCGCCGGGTACAGCTTCTCCGGCTTGCCGGGCGTCATCATCGGTCACACCGCGCGCATCGCCTGGGGTTTCACTAACCTCGGACCCGACGTCGCCGACCTCTATATTGAAAAAGTAACCGGCGACAGCTACGAATTCGACGGCGCGGCGAAGCCGCTTTTGCTGCGCGACGAGAAGATCTCGGTCGCCGGCGGTGACGATGTCAAGATCGAGATTCGCTCGACCGAGCACGGACCACTGCTCAGCGGATTTAAGGGCACCACTTACCAACGCATCGCCAGTGACTATCCGACAGTGGCTGAACTACCGCCGGCTTCCTCCGGGGCAGAGTCCGTCGCTGAGGCCAGCACGTATGAGCTATCCCTGCAGTGGACCGCGCTGGCACCCGGGCGAACGGCATCCGCAATTTTCGCGCTCAACCAAGCGACCGACTGGACCAGCTTTCGGGCGGCCGCAGCCCTGTTTGAGGTTCCGGCGCAGAACCTGACGTATGCCGACGTCGACGGCAATATCGGCTACCAGGCTCCCGGACTCATCCCCATTCGGGCCAGTGGAAACGGCACCCTCCCGGTGCCAGGCTGGACCAGCCAATACGGCTGGACCGGCTACATTTCCTTTGATGCGCTGCCGAGCACTTTCAATCCATCGAGCGGATACATCGTCACGGCCAATAACGCCGCCGCCGACCCGGGTTCCCCGAACCTGCTGACGGCCGACTGGGATCTCGGATATCGAGCGAACCAGATCACCGCTCGACTGCAGAACCTCATCGCGGTCGGGACTCCGCTCACCGCAGAGCTGATGAGCGACATTCAGGGCGACAACTACAGTGCGATCGCCGCGGCGCTGGTGCCACGGCTACAGGAGGTGCGCCTCACCGGTTCAGCAGCCGAGGCGCAACAGCTGCTGGATGGTTGGGACTACCAGGTAGATGCCGACAGCGCGGCGGCCGCCTACTTCAACGTGATCTGGCGTACGTTGCTGAAGGACATGTTCACCGGCAAGATCGACGACGGCGCCCATCTCACCGGTGGTGACCGGGCGTTCTCCGTGGTGACGAGCCTGCTCGGCCAGCCTGACTCGCCGTGGTGGTCCAACCCCACCTACGGCACCGTCGGCCAGGAGAGCATGTTGCGGCGGGTGATGACGAGCGCCGCCACCGAGAGTGCCGACCTGATGGGGTCTGACCCGGCTGACTGGCAGTGGGGCAGCATTCACACGCTCGACCTCAAGAACGCGAGCTTCGGCGAGTCGGGGATCGCCCCGCTGGAGTGGCTGTTCAACCGCGGACCCTACGAGCTGGCGGGCGGATCTACCGTCGTGAACGCCGTCGGGTGGGATGCCACCCAGGGCTACCAGGTCGACTGGGTACCCTCGATGCGGCAGGTGATCAGCCTGGAGGACTTCGACGACTCCACCTGGATCAATCTCACCGGGGCATCCGGTCACGCCTTCCATTCCAACTACATCGATCAGGCGCCGCTCTGGCGCGATCATGAGACGCGTCCGTGGTTGTTCACCCCGACGACTATCAAGGACGACGCGACCGACACGCTCACCCTCGAGCCCGCCGCGTAGCCTGATTCTGGTCCCAACACCAGCCTGTGGAGAACTTTGACGGGGTTGTAGCAATCCGGTCTATGGTGGCCCCATGCGAAACCCGCCGCATGGACACCCCGTGCACAGAGCTGTGCTCACCGCTGCCGTGCTTTTCCTTGCCAGTACGCTGAACGGATGCATGGCCGCTCCCGTCCCGCCCGATTCGGGTCCGCCCATCGTGGAGGCGACCGCCACTCCCAGTGCGAGTCTCCCGGCCTTCGCCTCGAACGACGAAGCTCTCGCTGCCGCGAAGGCGGCGTATACGACCTACCTTGCAGCAGGTGATACTGCCCGTGCAACGGATTCTGAATCATGGAAGGCATATTTGTCCCTTACTACAGGCACGGAACACGACGGCGCAGAGCAAGCCGGCAAGCTGATGGAGGAAAAAGGCTGGTCGTTTACCGGGGTCACCCTGTTTGATTCAATGACCATTCAATCATCCCAGACCCTGGCAGATTCCACTTGGGAGATACGCACATACCTCTGCCTAGATCTCAGCGCCTCCGACACGGTCAACGAGGCCGGTGAGTCCGTGGTCAAACACGACGATTCCCGCTCGCCGATGGTCGTCGTCTTCGTTACGCCCGACAGTAATTCCCGACAACTGCTGATTTCGGAGTCCCCAATATGGTCCGGTTCAAACTTCTGCTCATAGTCTCAGCTCTGGCGACGATGGCGCTCACAATTACGCCTACAGCACCCTCTTACGCGGATCCTGAGGACTGCACCTTTGCGCAGAAAAAGGCAGGAGTCTGCCCTACATCTCCACAGACAGGCGGTATCGCCAATGGCGAAGGAGTCGACCTCTCAGCCGAAAGCGATGAACGTTCAGTTGGCGAATCGGATAAGGCGAAGGAAGCTGGCCGCGGCTCGGCGGGCAGCCAAGTACGACCGACTATGTGCGTGAGCCACAAAACGACAACAACAGCCAGCCAATAGGTTCCGT